>CAXGBK010000074.1:0-6543 GCA_964008345.1 uncultured Coxiella sp. | reverse complement strand
ATGCAGCAAATCGAAACGCTCGCAGACAACAATATAACAATCGAGGCTCCTCAAGCCGTCCGCAGAACGGTGGGGCATCATCCTCACACCGTCCGCAGAACGGTGGGGCATCATCCTCACACCGTCCGCGGTATGGCGGGGCATCATCCTCGAGCAATCTAACACCCGAAGAAGAGAATATCAAACAAGCGATCAATATATTAAACAGGTTTGCTACAGATAAAGGGGTAGATATATTTACCAATTCACCTACAACTAAAAAAGTATACTTTTTACTCAGTAAAAAAGTCCACCCTGATAAAGACAAAAAATCGTCGAATGAAGAGGCTACAGCTAATTTTAAAGTCCTTGGAGATGCAAAGGTGATTTTGGAGGCTGAAGATTTCTACAGCGACAGCACAACTCCTTTTAAAGATTTGATAAACCCTAACTATAACTTTAGAAGACGAAGCAAACGATGCGCAAGATAAAACCTTCATAGAGACTAGAGAAATAGATTGCCCCAAAAGCTAACTAGATCTTCTAAAGAGTCTCCCTGCCAAGCAACAACCTTGTCAGGACGAATAAGGACAAGCAAACCACCGGGAAAGTCAATCATGCTATCATCCGATAAATGCCAAAGTAAACGCATAGAACGTGTATCTAATATCTTTAACGCACTATCTTGAGGAAACACGGCTGTTACTGAAACTGTATGTCCTACTAATAAAGTCCAATAAGCATAATCAGCGTAATCAAGTAAGCGACCAGTCAGTCCACTATCTAAACACTTATAGTATAAATCGCGCACACGACAGCCCGGCTTAATGTAGTCGAATAAAGCCTTATCTAAACGAACCAACACACTCTCTCTATAAGTGTCATTCATATGCTGATCAAGACCGGAGAAATGCTTCGAATTCGATTTAATTGCATCCTGGACTTTTTGATGAAACCACGAAGAAAATGGACTCTTAAACGTTGCGGTATACATCATATCAAACGGCGATCCTGCAGCACGCTCTAGATATGGCTGAAAAAGCGACGGCATATAAGAATCCACAGCATTCATCCACCGTGGTACAAGAGAACCATAATCTATCGATAAACCATAACTGTTAGGTAACGCCATAAAGTCCTGATAGTTGGCTATAGACGCCGTAACATTCTTTAAAGCCACCAAATGGCGTTCATTATGGTAATTATCGGCAAAATGCATGGACGTTTTTAAACGGCAGCCAAGCTTCCAAACAATATTATACACATCAGCTATGGCCGTGTTAAGTCCAAGTCCACCAGCCGGTGTCATAGCATGGGCAGCATCACCTGCTAAATAGATCCAGTCTGTCTGCATGCTAGCGACCGTATAGGTATGCATATGCCAAACCAAACGCTTTTTTATCACACACTGCAAACCATCGTCTAAACTTAAATGACGCAAAATAGAGATCAATCGTTCATTCGGATAAGATGAAAGCCCTTCATGTTTTGGATAAATCGGAATTTGAAGTACCTGATGCTTGCCAAGATCATGCGCTACAACACAACAACGACACTTAGGATTGTATAGCCAGTATAATAACGCCTCAGTTGTAACAACCTCACGAAGATCAGATACAACATCCACACTTAAAAACGACTGCCAATAACGCTTATCGTATAACTTTATCCCTAAATACGCCCTTATACTACTATTAACACCATCACATCCAAGCAATGCATCCACCTTATACCAAGATTTCACACCCTTTTTTATATCCAGAAGACCAACACGTTTAGTATGACGATCAAGCTCAACAAATTTATGCTCCCACAAACAAGTAATATCCGATGCTTGAATCTTCTTAAGTAGCTGTTTTTGCAACACCGTAACAAGCACATTTAGACTTGCACCATAAGGTCCCATTTGACGTGATCGTTGCACATAATCCGCATCGTCCAAGAGACAAGAAGAACCATAGATATGCTTAAAATCATAACCATATGCCATAGTAACAGCCTGCGGCATTGCGACAGCTTCTGCAAGTAAATCGGTAATGGATATGCCAACCTGACTTAAAATATCGAGTGAATGTGCATTAAAAAAATGCGCATAAGATGGGTTGAGTGAAGAAGTCTGCTTTTCTACCAACAACACATCTAGCGATGACTGCTTTGCCAACAAAGCTGCAACCATACCGGATATACCGGCGCCAACAATACATAAAACCATGCTCTAGCTTACAATCAAAAAGCCCAACTAACAGGCTTATCACGATAACACATATAAAGCCATGAAAAAGACAGTAGTAACATCAACAAAGAGAGCACTTGCCCCATACTCAACACATTCCCAACCACAAAACCGACACCTACATCAGGCTCTCTAAAAAACTCCAAGATAAACCTTATCCAAGCATAATGACATAAAAACCAAAACCCTAATACACCAGGCCTTCTTTCTTTTGAACGACGATGCCATAATAATAGAATATACAATAAACAGCCCTCACCCAACATTTCATACAACTGTGATGGATGTCTTGGCAAAAGATCACTGTTCGGAAATACCACAGCCCATGGCACATCCGTCACCCTGCCCAATAACTCTGCATTGATAAAATTACCCAAACGGCCCATCATTAACCCTGGTGGAACTAATGGCGCAACAAAGTCCACTAACTTTGCCATCTCAATACCGTGTCCGACTGCAAACCCAATAAGCGAGATTAAACCGCCCACTAAAGCCCCATGAAAAGACATACCACCCTTCCATATCATAAAAAACAACCACGGCTCGCTAAGCCACTGTATAGAAGTATAAAGTAACACATACCCTACTCGACCACCTACAATAATGCCCATAGCAATAGTAGAAATCAAATCCAAAAACCGCTGATTATCTATTGAGATCTCAGCAAGACGCCTCTTACCAATATACCATGCCATCATAAAGCCTAACAAATACATCAGTCCATACCATCTAAGGCCAACATTATCGGCTATCTTAAAAACAAATGGATCTATCTCAGGTAATACAATCATCCACGCAACTCTTTACTACACAAGTCCTAAATCTTCTATCAGCTGCGCTTCGTCTGCCAACTCTTTAAAAGTAGCTTGCAACTTCTCTTTAGCAAAGCCATTATGCTCAATCCCTTCTACAACAGTAAGCACGCCTTGTTCATTATAATAACAAGGGTAAGAGACGATCGTGCCAGGTGTAGCACCATACTCGCCATTTGAGCAAACCGCCAGTGAAAATACCCCCTGATCCTGATCGGCGTCGATAAGCATTATTAGTGTATCAATAATCGCATTTGCCGCTGAAGCAGCAGATGAAGCCCCTCTCGCCTCTATAACTTTTGCCCCTCTTTGCGCAATCATATCGACAAAATCGCCCTCTAACCACTTGATATCATTGACCAAATCTACAATCGATTCCCCGCCAGAACTGGCGTTGTAAAAATCGGCGAACATAGATGCAGAATGATTTCCCCACACACACATATTCTCTATCATGTCACAAGAGACACCTATCTTGGAAGCCAACTGCGCACATGCACGATGTTGATCTAACATCGTCATCGCGTAAAATGCTGTTTTAGGAAGATCTGGCGCATGACGCATAGCAATCATCGCATTAGCATTACAAGGATTACCAACCACTAAAACCTTCACGTCACGACTCGCGACCTCATTGATGACACGACCTTGATCCTGAAAAATAGCAGCATTAACCTTAAGAAGATCGCTACGCTCCATCCCTGGGCCCCTTGGTCTTGCACCAATCAAGACCGCATAATGGGTATCCTTAAATGCTACCGCGGCGTCAGATGTACAAATAATCTCCTTAATAAATGGATAAGCACAGTCAATAAGCTCCATTTCTACGCCACTTAATACCGACAAAGCAGAATCTATCTCAAGTAATCTCAGTGAAATACTCGTATCCATGTCCAAAAGCAATTCACCAAGCCTGGGCAAAAGCGCATAAGAAATATTACCAGCAGCGCCTGTTACCGTAATGTTAAGTGTAGTCATAAAAAATATTCACCATCATAATACATCGGAAAATAATAACAGTTTACAGAAAAAATAGGAAGACCACATTTGGATTTAACCATAAGCAAAACATGGCGTAAGTAATGCATTGCTACCAGCTGATAACAAAAAATAAAACAGACATAGCAACACCAACGGGGTGAGAAAACATTAGGATACAGAGCTTAACGCAAAGCGATTATGCATGATGATAATGGGTATCCCAGCAAAGGTTTCCGCATATCAAAAATCAACCAATCCATCTGACCTAGATAAAAACACCCTTACCCTCATTTCGCTTGCAGAACCTTTTAGCTATACGCACGGTAGTTGTTTTGCTAGAATAACAGGACTATTTTGATAGATAACTGAACAACACATGGATCCAGCTATGCAAAAAGAAAACGCTACCAAGCAAGAATGTTTGACAGGCGAAATTATACAAATTATTTTCACATCACCCGATTCCGGTTACAGCATCTTAAGAGTACAAAATGCGGAAAACAAAACACCTTACGTAATAGTCGGCTATATTGCTTCAGCAAACGCCGGACAGACGATTCAAGCAAGGGGACACTGGATACAAAATCGTCAGTACGGTAAACAATTCAAAGCTGAACACATCAAAGTTGCGCACCCAACCAACATCCATGCTATATCACAATACTTAAGCTCAGGATTAATACGCGGTATTGGGCCAAAAACTGCAAAAAAAATGATAACGGCTTTTGGCGAAAAAGTATTGGATATCATAGCCCATAATCCTGAAAAACTTGCCACCATTCCGGGAATAAGTCTTGAAAAAGCTAAAAAAATACAAAGCACATGGCAGGCCAAAGAATCTATCAGCGATATCATGATATTTCTACATGAACACGGCATAGGTAGTGCACGCGCTATTCGTATTTATAAGCAGTACGGCGAGCAAGCAATCGACCAAATACAACAAAACCCTTATCGCCTTTGTGAAGACATGACCGGTATCGGCTTCAAAACAGCAGACACTTTGGCACAATCCATTGGATTTGAAAAAGAAAATCCTTTCCGCATCGAGTTTGGCATATTACATGCTTTATCGGAGCAAGCCAGCAACGGACACACAGCTATTGAAGAACAAAAGCTCATAGAGACTTGCAAAAGCTTGCTCGACGTCGAAGAAACCATCATCCAAGAAAGCATTCATGCAATTAGTAAAAAAAACAGCATCGTGCGCATCCGAATTGCAGATAAAGATATCTGCTATCAAGCGACCTTATACCAGGCAGAACAACATGTAGCCAATAAAATCCACTCCATGCTACACCACCCCAGCCAACTACCTGCAAGCTCGGTTCTGCTACAACATGCACAGCAACTTACCAACCATGAACGTTATAGACTATCCAACTCACAACTTAGCGCACTTAGCACGATATTAACCAACAAAATATGCATTTTAACAGGTGGACCTGGCGTTGGGAAAACAACCTTAGTAAGAACGGTCTCACACATTCTATCACGTAACCAGTGCCTACTAGGTATTATGGCACCCACTGGGCGCGCGGCAAAAAGATTATGTGAGTCGACTGGCATGCAAGCTAAAACCATCCACCGGGCACTTGGCGTAGATCCAGTCACCAAAGCCTTTGTGCATAATCGCAATAACCCGCTACGCATTGAGTATTGCATTATCGATGAAACATCGATGCTAGATATTCGTTTATTCGCACAACTACTTGATGCCCTACCTGAACATTGCGGACTCTTATTAGTAGGCGATACCGACCAGCTACCTTCAGTAGGACCCGGCTCCGTCCTACAAGATTTGATCGATTTTAGGCGCATACCAACTGTCGAACTGACAGAAATATTTAGACAAGCCCAAAGCTCGCATATCATTACCCATGCGCACCAAGTACGACTTGGAAAAATGCCGAACTTTATCTACCCAAAAGACCAATTAATCGACTGCTACTTCATAGGGTGTGAAGAACAAGAAAAGTTCTGCAATACTATGCAGCAGTTACTTATAGATAGAATCCCAAGTCGATTCGGCATCAAGGACTATCAGGACATACAGATACTAACGCCTATGCGTAAAGGTCCATATGGGACAACGCTACTTAACACACAAGTACAAAACTGGCTGAATAACCAACCAAAGCAAAGCATTCAATATGGTCAGCAACGCTACGGCATAGGCGATAAAATTATTCAACTGCGAAACAATTATGACAAAGATATATTCAATGGAGACATCGGGATTATCACGAGTATCCATCATGAGTCTCAAATTATACAAATTTGTTTTGAAGGCAAAGTTATCGACTACTATTTTGACGAACTCGATGAAATCAGTTTGGCCTACGCGATGACTATTCATAAAAGCCAAGGATCGGAATTCCCTGTTGTTATTTTACCATTATTCACCAGTCAATATATGATGCTACAAAGAAACCTTCTTTACACTGGCATGACCAGGGGCAAGAAATTACTAATCATTATCGGACAAAAAAAGGCACTATATATGGCCATTAGTGAAGACAAGCAAACCAAACGTGT
>CAXGBK010000073.1:0-13962 GCA_964008345.1 uncultured Coxiella sp. | reverse complement strand
CTGATAATCCTGCTTGTCTTAGCTCTTCAGCAGTGTAGCCTGCTGCTTTTAATGCTGCAGCGCCTGCACCTCTTTGCATCATGGCTCGCAGCTCTTTTTCTCTTTCACCCAATGCTGTCAGTGCTTCTGGCTTAAATCCTGCTCTTATAAGATGACCTGCCGTGTAGCCTGCTTTTATTAACTCATCTGCACTATAACCTGCAGCCTTCATTTCAGCAGCAGAAATGCCTGCCTTCATCAACTCGCTTGCCTTAAATCCAGCTGCTTTAAGTTCAGCAACTGTGTAGCCTGCTTGGACCATTTCTGCAGCACTATAGCCTGCTGCCTGTAGTTCTTTTGTTGAGAACCCTGCTTTTTTGAGTTCCGCTGCACTGATTCCAGCTGCGCGTAATTCTTTTGCACTACACCCCATGTCTTTTAGCAAGCTTATATCTGCACCACCTCTCGCTAACGCTGTGCAGCCGAGGCCTGCATTCTTTAGTTTTTCAATCGGCAAACCTGCTTTAATGAGTTCGCGAGCAGAAACACCTGCGTTTATAAGTTCTGAAACGCTGAACCCGGCTGTAATCAGCTCTTTTGTTTGATACCCTGCGCACAATGCATTTGCAGCCGTAAACCCTGCATCTTTAAATTCGCCAGCGGTGTAGCCACCCATTCTTATCGACTTACCGCTGCAGCCAAATTCTCTCATTTTTTTTGCTGATACGCCACGTTGACGGTTATTTTTCACCATGGAAACAGCGCACTCTTTCCCTTGTGCGCACTGACTCGCTAGACCCACTGCGGCTAGTTCCTCAGCAGTTACTCCAGCTGCTAATAGTTCTTCCTTACTTATTCCCAGTTCGTGCAAGACCTTAAGCGGTACGCCTGCTTTGACAAGGTCACTAGCGCTGTAGCCCGAAGCGAGTAGCTCCTTTGCACTAAATCCTTCTTTAATAAGCTCGTCTGCCGTGTAGCCAGCTGCACGAAGTGCGGTTGCGCTAAAGCCTGCATTCTTTAATTCGCTAAGCGTATAGCCTGCGTCTTTTAGCTCACTCGCGTCGTAACCTGCCTTGGCCAGTTCGCTTGCTGAGAAGCCAGCATCCTTAAGCAAGGCGGCCGAGCAACCGTGGCATTTAAGCTCAAAAGCGGTTACGCCTGAGGCTCTTGCTCTTTGTACAAAATCGAGCGTACAAGCTTTTTTGGTAGCCGACTTACCGGCTTTTCTTGCAAATTCCAGGCTGTCTGTTGTCAGCCTATCGATACCTAGCGCTGTAGGCATTAGACTCTGATTACCGCGGAGATTTTTGAACTTTTCTTCGTACTGTTTCTCACTCAACTTCTGATATTCGACGCTTATCTCACCTGCTTTTTGTGATGCTACACCTCTAGCTCTAACTTTTGCTTCTGTTGTTACGTCTTCTGCAGCAGCTTCGCTACCCATGTACATGTAGACGCCGTATCCTATTAGTACAACGGCAACCACCGCAGCTATTCCAATTCCTAACGACTTTCCTACAGATGACTCTTCGTAGGGTTTTTGTTCTTCACTCACTTACACACCCTCCAGCTTCAGTTTGACAATTTTCCCATTCACTAGCCCTAAGAGTGCTGTTGTGAATGGCATTTCATAGACGTGCATCTCGTTGTTCGCACCATTAACTTTTGATATCCATGCGGGTGAGATAATTTCTATAGGTGTTCGGACATAAAGCTTTTTGTTAAAGAGCCAGGCTTGTGCTTCACCGCCCATTACGTGCGCCTTGACACTCTTACTGGGTGGTATATTGTTCAGTATATCAAGCATTATTGGACTAACCGTTTTTGGAAGATTTCTTGTTTCGGTTCTTGCGTTTGGACCCGATTTTGGGACTTGTATGTCCAAGCGGTAATCTACCTCTTTCTGGCCAGGTATAAGCTCTATTAGAATAGGTGTGCTCAGCCCTTTTAGCAGGACTACCATATTTGTAGACTTGTATATAGACTGGGCTTGCATCATGAGCGTGTTGCTGTAGCTATTCCCAGACTGTTCCTCTTCTGGTTTGGCTTCGTTCCATATAATATTCACCACGCTTGGGTTACCGACGTTGTATCCCCGTATGGGCCAAGGCTTCCCGGTTGCATCGAAAAATGAGACGACTGAAACCACTCCAGCACCGAGCCGTATAACAGAAGGAAGTGATCCGTTTTCTAAACTGATCATCATGGAACTATTAATCGGCTTTGCCGGAGAGTCGGCTGTAAGCGTTGAGGCTCTTTGAGACTCAAGCCACAGCTTTTTCACCTCTTTTATCTGCTTTGTACTCATCGGTGAAAGCTCTTCCTTTAGCTCGTTAAACGCATCTTTGTGTACTTTATCTTCTGTGTAGTGTTCCTCTTTAGTCGTTTCTTTATCACCTGGAAATAAATAGTTGTACTGCGCATAAGAAACCGTAAAACACGCTGCTATCATAAGCTGAAAAATTACACGTATGCTAATACTCTTGATCATCATTGCACTCGCCTCACTGTTTTATATACCCATATACCTTGAGAACCCATTAGCTGACCTTAGCTCTGTAGAAAACGATTCCGATACCCGATGGATTCTTTTCTACCGATTCACGCTGTATCATCATACTTACTACAGCAGGCTGCGTTCTTGATACCGTAGCCCCTCTGTAGTTGAGTAGTAGTGGGAGAGACACACGCCATGTGTACACCCCATCAACCAGTCCCTGCTGTGTTATGACTGGGGTCCCAGTTGCAACTGAAGATACCACTAGCCGGTTCTCTCTTACATAATCTAAGTTTTTACTGGAGAGAAGCGCTTGCCGGTAATTTCTCCAACCACTTTCTGTAAAGTAATTTGATGCATCTTGTAACTGCCTTTTGTAGTGTACAAAATCATAGGCATTGATCCGTGTAGCAGCCATGTTTGCCCATGCCAATATCATCGGCCCTGACTTTACCGGTTGACTCAGTGGCTCTAGTGGAAATAGTCTTCCGTCAGGTGTTGTCACAATAAACTGTGGTGGTACTGGATTAAACATATTGTAAAGTGCCACCATCCCCAGACAACCATTCACTAGCATGGAGACCAGTAACAAAAATGTAACTCTTCTGAAATTATCTCTATAAAAGAAGTTTCGATTGATGATGAGCGATAACGCGTCTTCTTGAGACATACAAATCCTACCTGTCTACCCTTAATAAAAATATTAGCAAGGCCTGAGGTTTTTTACAAGTGCGAACTTTCATTTTGAATTAATATTGTGTGCTCATGTCAAATTCGATGATCGTCCCTACGTTATGTACTGTTTTTTTGTCACGCATTAGACGCATATTTTGCCAGAAGGGCAGCTCTTTTTTCGACTGTATTTTCTTCGTAGTAACCGTACTGATTGATGCTATATCTTCTGTCTTGTTAAGTATCTTTATTAGCTTTGCTGTCTGTTTTCGAACAAGTTCTCTAGCAAATTCCTGGTTACCCTTATCTGTAAAAACCCCTGTGTATTTTAATTGCTGTATGTTGTATGTTTTCAGCCATGATGCGAGTATTTTTGTTACGCCTTCCCCACTTTTAAGCACATTATCTGATCCTTCGCTAAACACAATATCGTGAGGGATAAGCACGCTATATTTTTGCCCTGTTCGATAAATGGCAATGCCATTTTTTTCTAGCTCATTAACCTGGTTTTCAAAAAGCTTTTTGTCTGGCTGCCTGTAAGATGACGTATACTTAGGTAATATAAAAATACGCCTCTTTTTGATTTGTGCGGTTACGTTTTGCGCGCTTAGCATAAGGATCCATGCACACAGTAAACTCTGCAGTGACTTAACCTTCCTATCCTTTCTCATCATCCGCCCCCTCTTTTAAACTTTGCAAAAATTGTATCAAACCTTTTATGTTCCCGAGCATTTCATCTTTACTAAGTTCTGGCTCTAGCATTGTAGAATTGTATGCGGTAACAGCCTCAATGCGCTTGATACAGTCACTGGACTCTTTTGACGAGTCTGCTGTTCTTCCCATGGTTTTAAGTATATAGGCTATTTGTCGCTCTACTGCAACCTTTCTAACTAGTGGGCTAGCGTATGTATTACACTCTTCCGTACTCAGTATTGCTCTACCTGCTTGATCAATATAGCCGTAGTTAAAGATATCTATAAGTTGACTCGATTCACTCGCCTCTAGAATGTCCTCTTCTAGTTCTATTTTCCTACTCGAGGTTAATTGACCGGCTTCCTGTTCGTTATCAGCCTCTAGAACTTCGTCTTTACTATCTTGCCATACACTGAAGTCGAAAATCGTATTTAGGCCTTGGTCAACCGCTGCTAATAATGGTTTCTGCGCATTAACTAACTCTATAACTTTATCTAGCTCTTCATCTTTTTCAACATCCAGTATTGGGATACCCCCTTCCCCAGCTATGTCTTCAAAGTCCTCGATACTTTTGACAAGATTATACAGGGCTTCATCGGGTGGAAAATCAACTTTCAAACAAACGTTTAGCCTCATACCTTTCGTTTCAGGCGGTCCTGCGTAAAACATCCTTGCCCGAATAATTTTTGATTTGAAGAAGATATGTGCCTCACCTTCAACCTGCTCTTTTAAATCCAGCAAGTCGATTCTGGCTCTTTTCTCAGCTCTTGCACCCTTGGTATCTGAGTAATTCCCCATAATACCTTCTGACTGTGCAGAAAAGCTCTCTACTGCGGTTACGTAGGATTCACCAGCGCCTTTCATAAAGAACTCCCAGGTATCTGTAGGATCTTCTAACTTCATGCAAATTTTGACGTTGGTATTAGCTCCGATTGAGGCTGCCTCTTCTTTCGAAGCTTTTTGGAACGCAGGTAAATCCTGCCCTGCAAAGATACAGGAGAATCCTAACGATCTGGCCTGTGCGGGGACCACTGCGAACCCTTTTACAGCATAATACCCATATTCATCTAGCACACAAAGAAAAGGTGTCGTCGCATTGGTTGGCTTTGTTAATATTACATCCTGGTAGGTACCTTCCACCGAATCCCCAAGACCTGTTGCCATCATCGTCCTCATCGAGGCAATCACAATTTTTCCCAAGTTAGCCAGCTCATCTGGTGATTTTTCGAGGGCAGGTAGCAATGTTACCAGTACTCTTCGATTAAGAACGACATCTTTTAAATCCACTTCGGCTAGTTTTACGCGCATGATATGACCGTATGAATCAGCGAATGTTGAGAACGTTCTGGTTAACTGCATCGTAATGTATCCGTGCTGTTCAAAGACCTGCGAAACCTGCTTACCCTTCCGCTCCATAACATAGCCTGGTAAGGATAGTAGGTAGTTGGTAATAGGTGCCATGATCACTTCTGGCACATCTTCTAAGCTGATATCAAACTGTCCATCTCTAATGAAGACCTTATCAGCAACCATGGCCTCCAGCCTTTCTAGAGAAAAATAGTTTCTTATTGAATCCGCGTCTAGTAGTAGATTCCCAGCATCTCTCTGATACACTAATATTTTAAAGAGCGCTTCAACGAAGGCTATTGCACGACCTTTCCACATATCACCGTCGCCACCTCCGCCGCCCGAGTCCATCATACTCGCTACCAAGTTTGATAGCATCCCTGATGACCCTGAGGAGAACGGATTCATGGTATTGGATTGTTTCTTCTCTTGTGCGCCGATAATATCTCGAGCCCCGGTCATAAAATTGATCAGTAATAGGTCATCTTCTCTCCCCATGTACTTCATCATAGAAAATACTTTGGCAAATAGACTATTATCCCCTTTTCCATCTACATAAATGAAGCCACTGGCTTGTACGAGAGCGTTGTAGGCAATGGAGAGCAATGTTTCTGTTTTACCAGCCCCTGTTGATCCAAATATTAATGCGTGTGTACGCATATCATCGTTGGCAAACCACAGCTCTTGCCCTGTTGCTTTCTCATTCCCAAAGTGGTAAATCCCTCGAGCTAAACGTGTTGCTCCAGTTGGGGTTGGGTCTGCGTGATCGATAACCTTTGACCGCATTGGAATCCTAAAGGGAAGCGTTGAATTGTGCGACATAGCTACAATAAAACTTACTACTGCGAATATAAAAATAATATGTGAAAGTGGTGCCGCAATAAGAGCAATAATTAGCGAACCAATAATCAGCAAGCCAACTTTATCTGGCTCTTTGTAGAAATCTGCAATTTTCGTTCCAAGCGGCCTTACGTCACGTATTAGCCGACTGGTATCTTGCTCCTGATTACTACTTAAACCCCGCTGCTTTGCCATAATATATCTCTTAACCCCTCATCTAATCTTCTTTGTATATAATCTCTGAAACAGATTCTTCTAAGGCGTTGATGGCCTCTTCGATAACAGGCGTTTTCAATGGCCTTCTCAGTCGCTTTTCTACCTTGTAGTGTCCTATCGGCCCACCGACTTCGGCAAAAGCCACCTGACGTCCTACACTATTTAGCACATACCATAACTCTCTGTCTATGGTTTTAAGCCATAGGAATTCTGCGGTTGCGATAACACCATCTCCTCTTGCAAACTCTAGTAGCGCCGCTAGTGCCGTGTAAAGGTATGCATGAGGGGAGACAACCCTAGCTACATTAACGGACTGAATATGCTTTGCCAGTATCCTATGCGACCCTGAGTAATCTAGCTTTTTATTGCCATTTCTGCTTGATTCGGATATTTGCCTTAGTAAAAACTCAGCACTTTTAGGATCGTGCTCACCCTTTGCGCAGAACACTGCGAATAGTGCTAGAATGTATGGAGGATAATCCTGTAGATTTCCTCGCCACTGCGGACCCATTTGCAGTGTAAATACTTTGTGTGCGCGAGCTCGATTAACACTTGCAACGGTCTTCCCTGCAACCTCTTTTACATCCAGGAGTTTGTGTTTCTTTGCAAAGGCCATAGGCTGAAGGGACATGGCAAAATCACCTTCATCTAGACCTGTTTTGTGTAGTTTCGTGCCAAGTACAGTCGTTATAAAGGGCCAGTTAGATGACTCGTACTGACGAAGTTTTTCCATATTATATATTATCTTAAATTTTGTAGCCGTTGCTGTAAACATTAGGTAGGCACCCAGCCCAATTAGTATCGGTGATGTTATCACCGCAAAATAAAAACCCACCGTGTAGACAACGCTGATAAACATCTCCAAATCGATATCCTCTGGCAAGTTGTTATCCATCACAGCTACTGCACTTTTCAGATTTGTTGTATCAACGTACTTTAAAAAATATTGCTGAAACTGAACAGGAATCATTTCGGTTATTAATAATTGAAGGAAACCTACGACAAAAATAAACGCGTAGGCCTGGTGACGCTCAAATCCAAAGACAATTGTAATAATAGTACTTTTGTAAAAAATCCAAAGCAGTGCAATGAAAACAACCAAACCTGCTGAATAGTAACCTGCTTCTAGACCGCCTTGACCCTGTTGTCCTTGTTGACCCCCGCCTGACATCACTATATTCCATAAGTATTATTTAATTATAACGGGCCATAGAATGATTGCAATGCTTTTAGCTATTTTGATCGCTGCTTGATGTATCTAAAAGTAACTTTCCAGCTTTGTAAATGTATTTGACATCGTTGTGGTGCACAAATGCCCTGATTCTTTCCGAGACTAGTACGCCTGGACGAATATTGACGACAGCCTGGCCAAGTTTATCGACCATCTCTCTTCCTGGCGTGCTGCGGATGATACTACTGCTTGGCACATTTACTTCAACATAGCCATCGCTATCTCCTTCACCATTCGCCTTTATGATTTGTCGAGCAGCAGACTCGTCTTCGTAAATCGGCCTTCCAAAACTGCAGCTCTCAATCGCATGCATGGCGACCTGCCATCGCATCAAATCCTTCCCAGAAGCCTGGTAAAGCGTGATATAAATGAGTGACTCGTCACATGCTAGCTCGTCGTACTGATGAGCATCTGACTCAGATACCGATACACCGCCTCGGATGCTCTCTAGGGCTTCATCAAAGCTCACTAAGAGCTCAGCTAGCTTATTTTTCTGCTTCTTGAGCATGAAGCTTTTACCCCAAGCTTCATTTTTTAGAAGCTTATCTAAACTGCCTCTTGCCTCGGCTGCTTTATCTATAAAATCATCATCACGTGACATGGTCTTATCTACCGCTGCCTGAGCGCATGTCTAATTTGTTGCTCACAACCTTCTGATACAGATCATGGAGTCGCTTTTGCACACCTGTGGCTTCTTCTTGGATTTCTGTAAAATCTGGCTTTCCATTACTGAATATTCCGCCGGTTGTGGTTGTTTCTCTTAGCTTTTTTGCATAAGAAATAGTTGAAAGCAAAGTTTTTTTCATGCTTTCTATTACACTTTTAATTTTGTCAGACATTTCTTACTCCTTTTGTAAGTTATTATACCAAATATATAGCATATATATCTCAACTTGTCAGAATTTTTTTCACAAAACATCAAAAAGCAATTCATCGAGCACAACTATACCTTTCCTTGTACCTCTTGTCAACTCTATCATGGTATCAGCAAGGCACAACACGGCTTCGATTTTAAGCTTTTCGTTGAAGGCCACCTTAACCCCTAAAAGGGCTTTACTGCTTTCTTCAAAGCTCACCCCCAAGTTGGTCCCAAAACATAATTGACATAACTGATCGGCACGTTTTGCTATCGCTGGAAGCAACCCTGAAGACATAAAAACCTCCTCTTTTGTCAGCGACTTACCACGCAACTGATAGGCAACTTCTAACCGATTTGTTATGCCCACGAGCACTTTCAAAACATCTTTATTTATCTTCTCTTCACCCATCACATCCACCATGGAGAGGCTAATCGCCTTTTTCCAGCGATTTTTGACCGGAAAAACCGTATGAATGTTGCTGGCCCGAAACCAAAGTACTCTAAAACTTGTAGTGCAATCAACGTCAGGATCAAAACAGCAAACGTCGACCAAGATATGCTGAATAAGAATAGCATAAGTGGCAAGAAAGCGATCACGTTAAACGGGCCGAGCTTAGCCTCTCTTGCTGTATCTCTCCAGCTTGCGTTAACATCAACCAAAACAATTCTCATTAGGAACCTGTTTATATTAACGACATTTCATCCATAAAAGAAGCGCTTTCTCAAAAAAAATTAACGCCTGCCCCTTTCAGCTCAGTCAGCCATGACCAACAACATTGACTCGTTAGGCATTTTATGCAATAATGCCAGTCGTTTAATAGTGTTCAAAAACGCCCAGTTATCGTGACATCCCTATTTACATCAAGACGGTTTTTCCCCCTTTTCGTGTCTCAAATCTCAGGCATAGCAATAGATAATATTTATCGCATTTCTTTTATATTATTATTTTGTTTTGCCTCTTCGAGCGCTTCGTCAGGCCTCTCTGATAGTCTTCGCAACAACTTAAACTACCTCTCTTCTGCTCTGCTCGTTTTGCCCTATTTCTTATTTTCTTCCATTGCTGGGGGACTCTGTGATAAGCACTGTAAATCGCAAATGGTCAAGTATCTCAAGGTTTTTGAGCTCGCAATAATCGCCTTTGGCTCCTATGCATTGGTCTATCAAAACATCCCGTTGATGCTTGCGACGATCTTTCTTCTGGGCACACATACAACATTTCTCAGCCCGCTTAAGCTCTCACTTATGCCGGAATACTTGGAAAAAAATGAGTTAATTAAGGGTAACGCCTACATGGAAATGGGCACATTTTCAGCCATCCTTCTTGGTGAGATATACGCCAATGTCCTACTTTTGCCCGATTGGGGGCCCACGATTCTAATTGGCTCACTGGCTACTCTCAGTACTATAGGCTTTATTACAAGCTTATACCTGCCTGACACCGCCCCAAAAAACCCTGATGCCGTTGTTAACTACAATATTTTTTCTGGCAGCATCGATATCGTTAGACACACTCGCTACTCCAAATCTATCTATCTGTGCATATTAGGTGTTTCATGGTTCTGGCTCGTTAGCGGTATTGTCCTTAATGAAATTCCTGTTTTGATCAATAGCACCATTAATGCCCATCGCTCTGTTTTTACCCTTTCACTGGTTATGTTTGGCGTAGGTATCGCAAGCGGATCGTTGTTATGCAATACCCTATTGAAAAACCGAATTGCCGCAACATATGTCCCCATCGCTGCTTTTGGACTTTCTTTTATACTCTATGATCTGGCATCTATTATTTATTCACTAGAGCGATCTACCATAGAGTTAAGCTTCTTTGCATTTCTTAGCCATTGGAAGCATTGGCGTATTCTTGGCGACTTTTATCTAATCGGCTTTTTTGGCGGTCTATATCATGTTCCACTCTACAGCCTTATACAACATGAAAGCCCGGAAAAAGAGCGTGCTCGCATTATCGCCTGCCATAACATTATCTCAACTGCCTTTATGATATCTGGATCGATCTTGAACAGCGTACTCAGCTACGTCTTCCATGGTCACTCTGCTTACACATTTGCTTTTGTATCCGCAATTTTTGCATGGCTGGCTTTATATATCTCCCAAATCATGCCTTACGATATCCTGCAAACCGTGCTACGCTTTGCGTTCAATTCGATATACCGCACTAAACTCGTTGGCATTGAGAACTATAACAAAGTTAAAAACGATCCCCTCGTTATTATCGCCAATCACACATCCTGGCTTGATGCCATTCTTCTTGCTGCCTTCTTCCCAGATAAACTAACATTTGCGCTCAATAGCACTATGACTGAACACTGGCTCATACGCTTTTTTGTAAAACTCAATAAAGTTTACCTCATTGATCCCACACAAGCTATGAGTCTAAGAGGCCTAATCGAATCGGTTAAGGCTGGTGAAAAAGTTGTTATCTTCCCTGAAGGTAGGCTTACTGCTACTGGCTCAATTATGAAAATTTATGAAGCACCTGCTATGGTTGCGCACAAGACAGGGGCCAAGATTCTACCCGTCCATATCAAAGGTATGCAACACTCTGTTTTCACACGAATGCGCTATAAGGTTCTGCACCTTTGGCCACAGGTCCAAATTAATATTACCGCTCCGCACACTTTTAAAATCCATTCAGATCTTGATAACCGAGCAAAAAGAAAATACGCCAGTAGCTTCTTGTACAAAATCATGACGGAGATGAGCTTCACCTCCAACCGACCCAGCACCACTCTTTTCGATGCACTGTTGCAGGCAGGAAAAAACCATGGCCTAAGCCACAAAGTTATCGATGATATTAGCCGCACACCCACCAGCTACAGAACACTTATACAAAAAACATTTATCTTGAGAAGCGCGCTTCGGTCGCGGCTAAAGAACGACTTTATTGGCATACTGCTACCCACATTCACCCCCACACTTATCAATGTATTCAGTATTCAGACACTTGGTAAAACGCCTGTGTTACTCAATTTTACACATGGCGCAAAGAACCTTCTTGAATGCTGCCATACGACTAATACTTCTGAGATTATCACCAGCAGGAAGTTCATAGCCGTATTGCAAATCGAATCGATTATTGATGCATTAAAGTCTAACAACATCGATATCATTTACCTAGAAGATATCAAGGACAACCTCTCTGGCGCCTCCATGGCCATTGGCTACTTGGCTGGCTATTTCCCCGCACTCTATCGCCATTACATTATCCCCGAAATTGACTGCAATAGTCCCGCTGTTATACTATTTACCTCTGGATCAGAAGGCCAAGCAAAAGGTGTCGCATTAAGCCATAGCAATATCACTGCAAATATAACCCAGCTCAATTCCGTTCTCGACCTGAATAGAGACGATAAAATTTTCAACGCCCTACCATTATTTCACTCCTTCGGCCTTGTCGGCGCCCTTCTCCCTCTACTCTCGGGCGTACAAGTATTCCTCTACCCTAGAGCCCTCCACTACCGACTCATAGCTGAACTTATTTACGAGACCAATTCGACCATTCTCTTTGGAACCGATTATATTCTAAATCTTTACGCGCAGCACGCCAACTCATATGACTTTTATAGCCTACGCTATGTTTTTGCTGGCGCGGAGAAACTACAGCAACATACGGCACAACTTTGGTTTGAAAAATTTGGTATACGGATTTTAGAAGGGTATGGATTGACCGAAGCATCTCCAGGGGTGAGCTTTAATACCCCTATGCACAACAAAAAAGGTACTGTTGGCCGTATTTTGCCACAGATTGAGTACAAGATTGAACCCATAAACGGCATCCACAATGGCGGGAAAATGTGGATCAGAGGGCCGAATATCATGCTTGGCTATATGCTACATTCTAACCCAGGGGTCATAAGCCCTCCTAAAGATGGCTGGCATAATACCGGCGATATTACCCATGTGGACCAAGATGGATTTTGCAGCATCCTCGGCCGCGTGAAACGCTTTGCTAAAATCGCAGGCGAAATGATCTCCTTAACAGCGGTGGAACAAGCAATAGGGAAGCACTTTCCAAGTGATAATCATGCCATACTTACATCCACCTGCCCCAAAAGAGGGGAGGTAATGACACTCTATACCGAGTCTCAGACCCTTACAAAATCCGACTTACAGCAAAGCTTCTCTAGGGCTGGCATCGCTGAACTCTGGCTGCCAAAAAACATCGTCCATATCGCGGAAATACCCAGATTTCCAACCGGAAAAACCAATTATACAGCATTAAAACAGCATGTCTTGGTGCAGGAAACCGAGCCTGAAATAGCATAAGGTCATTACATTTTCCTAAGGCCTTCTATTGACGCCTGTAGTACTTTATGGGACTCTGTTGTTTTTGCCTTCACACCCTTATGACTTCAGTTAAAGCGCCTTTTTCGCAGTCCGTCTTTTGGAAGACCCAAGTTCAGTACTATGAAGGTCACGGAGTAACGGCCTGGAGTAGCGATGTTCCTTATCGCATCTCATCCTCCTGCAGAATTGCATTTGCTTATGCGGATATGATTGCCGCCTATATTCGAGACGTAAGGCGAATTGATCCAAGCGCAGCCTTCCAGATTGTTGAGCTTGGTGCAGGAAGTGGAAAATTTAGCTACCGATTGCTTCAGCAGCTTGATTCGATTCTAGGACTCATGGATCAGCCAGACCAAAAGGTATACTATACTATGACGGATTGTGCTGACTTAACCCGCCGATTTTGGTTAAAACACCCCCAACTAAAACCTTTTGTCGATCACGAAATTTTGTCGTTTGAGGCCCTTACCGTTGACCATGATAAGGGTATTTTATTTTCAGGAGACGTGCATTCATGGGGAAGCCCTTACACGATAATAATCGCTAACTACTTCTTTGATAGCATTTATCATGATGCGTTTGGCGTTAAAGAAGGGCATGTCTATCCTTATCTTTGCAGCGCACCTGACCTTAATGCTTCTGAAATAGATGCCAAAGACCTCATATTCACCCCTGATCACGGCATAAAAGACTTTTTTGCATGCCCTAATCGCAACCATGTCGCCTCACTGCATCGATCGGTCACCTCTGAGCGCTTCTTATTCCCTACCGGTTGCTTTGATTTACTTGATTTCTTTTCTCTGCACTCCAAGCAAATACTACTACTATCAGCAGACAAGGGCTTTACCCATGCCTCAAATTTTTATTATGACAAAACCTTCTGCCTCAGAAAAGATGGAACACTATCCACTGTCGTCAATTACTTTGCAATCGCAGAATATTTCAAAAAGCACTTTTTAGGGGATGCCTTATTATCTGAACCGTACTTTAACGATGCGCGCGTTTTTTTCTCCTCCACAGCTTTCCTTTCACATGGGCATTTTTCTAACTACCCTGAGCTGCATCGTGCAGCTAAAACCTACACAGAGCAATTTACGCATGCCGATTTTCAAATCCTAGACTACACAGCGGCCGACCCTTATCTAAACTATTACGACGATGTCAAAATGCTTTTTAAACTCTATCACTACGACCCGAGTCTTGCCGTACGCTACCATGATTTAATCGCAACCATACTCAGGAATACCGATAAAAAATTATCGCAAAGCATGCACGACATGCTTGTTTTACTCACCAGAAATTGCTACTTCAGCTCTAACACATATG
>CAXGBK010000072.1:0-32867 GCA_964008345.1 uncultured Coxiella sp. | reverse complement strand
TTTTAGTCCTTTTTTTAGTTCTTTGAGCTGCTTCGTATTGTTCTTGTGCTCCGCTATAGCCTTTGATACTTCTTTTGCTGTAGCGATTGAGCCCATGGGGCCTTTACTTGATTTTACTACAGTCACGGTTTGTTTTGTTTTGTATTTCTCTTTGTGTGCTTTGATTGCCTCTTTAAGCGATTCTAGCTTTTGTTCTCCTTGGTCACTAAGTCCACCTTCACCTTGTATTTTTTTAAGTTCTTTTATTTCTTTTTTTGCGCTTTCATAGGTAAAGGGTTTGCCATTTTTATCTTCTAGACTTGTATCGTCCAATTCCATTTTTCGATACGCAACGCTATTTGGGTTGGCAAGATCAAAAGTTTTTCGACATCTTTTTACTGTGTTTGGTATGGTTTTCCATGGTCTTCTTAAGCTTGCAAAGTAGCCTGCTTTCATATCTTTTATTGTAACGGCTTCTAATCTTTTTCCATCTTCTCCTAGAGTATAGTTATTGAGATCTATACCCCTTTCTTTGCATATTTTCATGATGTGAAACAGCTTTTCTCTTTGTACTGCTTTAGATCCACACAGTTTGATATTAATAGGGGTATTCATCTTTGGTTCGGTGTTGCGGTTTTTAGCCAACTCTAGTTGTCCCATCAGTTGTTCCATTTTTTCTTTGGGTGTTCCTTTTCCTCCCACGCTTACCTTGTTTTTATCACCGGTGGTGAATGTTATATTATCGTTGATTTGGATATCAAAAGATTTTGCATCTTTGTTCTTTGTTTTCTCACTTTCATACATTCTTTGGAATTCTTGGTCTAGATCGGTAAGTTGTCTAATATCCTCGTCCTTTAATTTTTCTCTTGCGCCACCATAGGCTGTTTGGATGTTAGACATATATTTTGTTCTGTAATCAGCGAGTGATGCATTAATTTCCTCCTCAGTTGGTTCTGAACTATCGGGCTTCGTCATAGCCTTTTTAATACAGTCTTTGATGAGTTCGTCATTTATTTCTTGTGCTGTACTTGTTGCGGTATCATGATCGTCAGTAGGAGCCGTTTTGCTACTCCTAAGTTCGCTTTTGAGTAAACGGGTTGCTTTTCTATGAACGTCGTTGTCTATTCCGGGGGCATCATCCCAGTCTCCAGTTAGAAACCATTCTTCTAATTGTTGTTGTTGTTGTTTTTGTCTGCTTTGTCGCCTGCGTACTGCTCTCTGAATTGTTGTACTATCCTTGTTTCGAGGTTCGATTACATATGTCCGTGCCCATGGATTGTCGCCGCTTACTGCTATGTCTGATGTTTCAGCGGTTATCCCCCAAATATTCCCTGTAGGCATAATATTCTCCCTTATAGTAGATATTCGGTATTTAAAAATAATGTAAAACCGATCATGCGATTGACTGAATGGATAGTGTAAAAATTTGGCATGTTGTATCTACGTTTAATTGCTTAATAAGAGATATAGTACAGTTTTTGATTTTTTTCAGTTTTTTTTGTTTTTTTAATGGTTTTTAATGAAATTATCCATGTAGGCTTGCAGTAGCGCAATGTCTTCTGGTGTTAGTCTTTGTTGCGCCAGTTGTGCGCTCATCCAGGTTCTTCCCAGTGCTTGTTGTCTGCGCCAGGTATGAATAGCTTGGTGGTCTCCTTGCTTTAATACGTCCGGGATAGGGTGGTTTGCAATGTTTTGTGGTCTTGTATAGTGCGGATGATCCAGCAACCACGTTTGAAAAGAATCTTCATCTTTGGATGCTTCATTACCAAGCGCTCCTGGTAGTTGTCTGACTAGGGCATCCACCAGCATCATGGCGGGTAAATCTCCGCCACTTAGGACATAAGGGCCTATGGATATACATTGGTCAACGTGAAGGTCGGTAAAGCGCTGGTCGATACCCTCGTATCGGCCACAGATAAGTGTGATGTCTTGTTTTTGTAAAAGCGGTTGCATGGTAGTGTGATTGAGAGTCTCTCCAGCTGGGTCTAGTTGTATAACCCATGTACTAGGTCTCTGCTGTTGTACAGCATCTAGGCAGTTTGCTAATGGTTGATAACTCATGAGCATGCCTGGGCCACCACCGTAGGGCCTGTCGTCGATACGGCCATCGTCTTTTAGGGCAAAGTCTCTGAGCTGCCAGATCGTTGGTTGCCACAACCCTTGTGTTTTTGCTCTGTGGATAACGCCATATTCTAGCGCTTGCCACATTTCAGGGAATACCGTGATAATATCAAAGTGGTGTGGTCGTTTAATCGATGTCATCCCAGTCAACCTCGATGATACGTTTTTCTAGTGATACGTTTAAGACAACCGTTTTTTGGTAGGGGACTAAAAGTGGTTGGCGCTTCGCTCGTTTAACAACAATGATGGCAAATTGCATGCCTTCAAATACATAGTCGACTTCCCCTAAGAGGGTGCTTTCTTGATTGATGACTTGCAGTCCTTCTAAATCTTCCCAGTAGTAAGTGCCTTCTTCTAGCTCAGGGAGATCGCTTCTTGGGATATGTATGAGTTGATCGGTGAGTGTTTTGGCTTTTTCTATCGTATCGTAATCTGCCAGTTCAGCGATTATGTTTTGCCCATGCTGCTTCCAGGATACAACCCGAAGGCTGCTTTCATTGCTTAGTATCCATGGCTGGTATGTGAAAATGTTCTCTTTGGGTTGGGTGTAACTGTTAATCCTAATTGCACCATGTAATCCCTGGGTCTTGCCAAACTGGCCGATAATAGTATGGTTTTTCAGTTTACTCATAATCAAAGCCTATAAACAATAAAAGACAGCGCTTGCTGTCTTTTTTGTGTAATCTAAGCAACGCTTTAACTTGCTTTAGTCTGAGCGGCCGTTTTCTTTTGACGCTTAACCAGCTGCTTAACGCGAGGTGTGATTTGTGCACCTTTCTCAATCCAGTGCTCAACACGCTCTATATTGATTTCGATGATTTGATCGCCAGCTAGGTTGCTTACTGGATTGTAGTACCCTAAACGTTCAATAAAACGCCCATCTCTTGGGAATCGCTTGTCAGCAACTACAACGCGGTAAAATGGCTTTTTGTTTCTGCCTCCTCGGGCAAGTCGAATTACAATCATGTCTTTCCTCATTATGTCCATGCTCGTCTTATGAACATGTATTAAGTATTTGGTGCTCTATTATACTTGAAAATTTGTACAATGAAAAGGGTTTAGGTGGTTTTTTTCGGCTTACATGTCCTGTTGTCCGTTTCCTGACATCATGCCGGCCATTTTTGCCATCATGCTTTGCATGCGATTGCCTTTCAATCTTTTCATCATTTTTTGCATTTTTTTGAATTGTTTAATCATGTTGTTAAATTCAAGCGGTGTGCGTCCAGAGCCTTTTAATATGCGTTTTTTCCTTGAAGCTATGTTGATGACAAGTTGCGGGAAGTAACGCTCTTGCTGCGTCATGGAATCTATCATCGCCAGTATGGGTTTTGTCGCATCCATACCCAATTTTCCTTGTAGCATGTCCTGCGGTATGGCCGACATCCCAGGTAGGTTTTTCATGATGCTTTCCATTCCTCCCATGGATTCCATTTGCTTGAGTTGGTCGCGCAAGTCGGCAAAATCAAATTGCCCCGTTTTGGTGATTTTTTGAATAAGGCTTTTGGCTTTCTTACTATCAACATGCTGTTCAAATTTCTTTAAAAGCCCGACGATATCGCCCATCCCAATAATTTGCTGGGTAATACGTGAAGGCTCGAATGTGTCGATGTTGTCGATCTTCTCGCCATTGGTGATGAATTTGATGGGTTTTCCTGTAATATGTTTGATGGAAAGTGCGGCGCCACCTCTGCTATCACCATCGGTCTTGGTTAAGACACAACCAGTTAATGCCAATCGTTGGTGAAAGGCTTGGGCAGTGAGTGCTGCATCTTGTCCCGTCATGCTGTCTAGGACAAATAGCAGTTCGCTTGGCTGTAACGTCTCTTTCAGCGCATGCGATTCTTGCATCATGTCTTCATCAACATGTAAGCGGCCAGCTGTGTCGACAATTAAAGTGTCGCATCCATGCTCTTGCATGGCTTTTTTTGCTTGGTTGACAATGTCTATTGGGCTGTCTTTAGCGTCGCTTGGAAAACAGACGCAGTCGGTTTGTTCAGCAAGTACGGCTAGCTGCTTTATCGCAGCTGGTCGGTATACGTCACAAGAAACCAACATGACCTTTTTTTGAGCCTGCTGTTGTAAATGGTGCCCAAGTCTTGCTGCAAACGTCGTTTTCCCTGCGCCTTGTAAGCCCACTAACATGATGATGCTGGGTTGCTTGTTGAGCTGCAAGCGACTGTCTTGCTCTGACCCTAGAACATGTAAGATCTCATCATGAAACTGTTTCATTAACATGTCTGCTGGTTTGAGGTCAGGTCGAATCGCTTGTCCTAGCGTTTTTTCATGGAATACACTTAGCAATTTTTGGATAACACTGTTGGCTACATCTGCCTCTTGAAGCGCTCTTTTGATGATTTTGGCGCTGTCTTTGAGCATGCTCTCCGTGATGTGGGTGGTTCCACTGAGCGTGCGAAATGCTTGTGTTATTTTTAAACTGAGGTTCTGAAACATGGGCTCTAGTCTTAAAATGATGCTATTTTATGGTTTTTATGCCGGTAAGTCAATTTAATGGTGCTTTGTTTTGTCGCATGTCGGTTTTTCTTGTGTTGCAACGTTCATTTTCTAAAATACTGTTTTTTTTATTTATTTAAGACATTTGTTCCGTTGTATGCTATAAACCATTATCTTAATAATATTAAAAAAGGAGTTACGATGTTTCCTGAATATGGTACAAAAAATTTGACTATCACTTTTGATGATTTGTCATACGATGATAATAGAGGGCCCATTAATATACGATTGCCGGACTTGGATGCGATGGCTAAACTCATACTGACGATGGATTATGATACCCCAGGAGAAAAAGTCCGTGGCGGTGACGCTCTGTCAGGGAAGTCTCAGCTTGAGATGATGGCATCGTTGCAAGTGGCATTTGAGCGGATTTTTCAAGAAATGCTTGGTAAGTACAGAGGACGGCATCCTTCTATGAAAATGACCATAGATGATCTTAAGCCGCTTGCCGATACCGCGATCCAAAAAATTGTCGAAAAGGGTTACCCTAAAAGGGTTTTAGAGTGGTCTTTGTCGCAACCTGGTTCTAAATCCGCTACTTATAAAGATATTTTTCTTCAAAAGCAATTGTCGATATTAGATCAACAAACTGCAAGACCGCAAGCTGGTAACCGTTCAGCACGAAGGTAAGATGGTCTTTTCAAAAAGTATTGGAAGTTAAGGCTTTGGTGTTTTTGACCTGTCTGCAATAGGCTTGGACTGTTGCGTCCAGCTAATGCCGCTTATGTTGATTTTGCTAGATGCTTGTCCGATAACGCATTTTGCTAGTATTTCTATCCTCCTCGCATTCTCAGGATCGCCGCCGCCTGATTGTATCGTGGCGGGCTGATTTTGTGTTTGAAATAGTTCCCATCCGGCAAGATCATTGCTAGCAAAATAGGGGTACGTTTTTTCATGAATGGTATCGCCGTTATGATCCTTCGTTATAATGGTTATTTCTGTGCCAACGCCTACATTTTGGCCTGCATCGATTGGGATACAAAAATGTTTGTCTGCGGTTTCATCTGAAGTAAGATCGATGGTCATAACATGCGTTTTTTCATGGGTGTGATTATCGGTCGTTGAGGGGATAATTACTTCATGGGCTGCTGAAGATGTAACTTCTGGCGTTTGTTGCGTAGTTGTTTGTGTAAATAGGCTGGGTTGTCGGGGTTCTTCTGCGGCTGCATGTGACGACTCTGGAAGCGTTTTTCTGGGTGCTATGATATCGATTTTTTTGTAGATGGTTTCTTGGCCATCGGCTTTTATGGTATGGGTTTTTGCAGGTGAGAATAGTTCTGTGCCATTTGAAAATATCAGCTGCTTATCCTCTGCAGAATGGTTGTTTACAATATAGGTTAGTGTGTCTTCTTTTTTGAATACGGCGCAAAAATCATGGTTTAACGCATAAATGTCACTTTGTAAGATGCCTAATTGTGATAATGTATGTTGCCAGTAGAGAAAGTAAGCTTGGCTGTTTCCTTCTTCTAGTGTTTCTGGTTGTGCTTGTGCCTGTCCGTTTCCCAGTATTTGATACATGCGTATGATATCGTGCCATCCTTCCATTTTAGGGCCGTAGTCTGCTAGTATAATATTGATGAAATTGGGATCAAAAGCGAGATAGAGCGATCTTGATGTGATGGGTAGGAGTTGAATGCCAAGTATGGCTCGTAACTCGCCGCTAAACCAGGTTGAGAAATCGATTTTGTTATCCCATAACATCCCAACGCAATGTTCTTGGTAATTTCCTGGTATGCCAAGTTGCGGTTTTTGATGATGAAAGACATAGCTTCTGATTGTGGCGCATTCGGTGGCATAAGCTTGGAGGCTCCTAAGATAGAGCTCTTGATTATGACTCGCATCAGCCCACATCATCATGCCGGTCCAGGCTTGGACTGCTTCTGAAGAAGATTCATGGTTACCGCCATCTGCGAAGCAACTGTGTCCAGATGCTTGTGAAAACCCTGAGTAGGCACGAAATACCCGGAAGGGTATTTGCATGAGTTGTGGGTCAAGATCATAGTTAATAAGGTTTTTACACAAGAGGTCTATGCTTGGTTGCGATCGTGTTTTCCATTCGGGATTATGTTGTGCGATGGTGGCAGCTGCTTGTATAAAATAGCCAAAATGAAAATGTAGATCGTTGAGTTCTTTATCTGAGCCAAAATTTGCAGGTGTGCCGACTATAACGCCCCAAGTTGGATTGTAGTGTAGGCTTTTGTGTGATGTTGCGCCTAACCATTGTTCGAGTTCTTGCTCAATAAACCCAAGGATGGTTATTTGTGCTTCATGGTGGTTAAGCATGGATGCAATACGTACCAGTTCACAAGCTCTAAGTAGCGCTTTTCCTAAAAAATAGGTATCTTGTGCTTCGGTCATTAATCCTTTTTTTGCTATCATTTTTGCAAGTTCGTCGCTTAAGGCTTTACGTGTGGAGGTCATGTTTTTTTGGCTTGGATGACCCAAAGGTAAGTCGCTTAATAGCGGTGGAATAGTATGCTGTGTGATGAAATGATTTCCGACGATTAGTCTCATCGGGCCTCTGATATTGGGGTAATAACCGTCGGTTAGCTTCGTCGTTAGCTCGCTATTGTTGTCATACATATGAGGGTATAATCCCATTACGCCTGATGTTGTCTTTCCGTACAAGGGTATGGTTTTTTGAGAAAACGTAGTGTGAATCGATCCGTTTATTTGTGCTGGTTGTGAGCTGGTTTGTGTGATTTTTTGAAAAGCAGCTTCTTTGAGTGTTTGTATGAGTGCTGAGCTTGGTTTATGAGGTAATGCTATAAGGCTAATTACAGAGGCGTTGGTTATCCAGGTGTTGTCGTTATTAGATTGTTGATTTATAAGATCGGATACACCTATGAGGTATGCTCTGTCGTGTATGTTTACGCTTAAGAACGCATCGTTTACTTGAAAGGGTTCGGCAAAGGTGAATGTAATAGTTTGTTCACTTGGGTTTTCTATAATGATAAATGGGCTTCCTGCAGCACAGGTCATGCTGATACATTCAGAATCTTCGCCCCAGATAAAGGTTGCATGCCATTCACCATAGTGGTCGGTTTTTGGCCTGGTTCCAAATAAAGGTGTTTGCATGATAATATCATCTATTGCTTCTGCGCTGTTAGAATAAACTGCTTTAACCGACGATTCTCCTGGGGTATGATTTGCATCATGATAGTCGATATTGTGTGAGGGTTGCCCCATACAAATGCTATCTATGTATTTGCTTGTTTTGTCCCATTGTCCTTTTAGTTGCAAAGACCAGGGATGCGCGTGCATGCAGCTACCGTTTGCATTTGGCGATTTGGGAAAGGATACAGGGCTGTGCCATTGATGGGTTGCGGGAATTTGCCCAGTACTTACTTGTGGTGTTTCGTCTGGTCCTACGGTAGAATAATCGAATATGTCTTTCATCATGATGTTTGCATGTTTTGTGATGATTATGTATAGCGCATTTTTGCGATTATGTGTGTTTTCTTTAAAGGTGTAAAGCGTGTTAAGTTTTTATCAGTATATTTTTGTCATGGTTCTGCTTTTGTGTTGTTCTGCTTTTTTTTCAGGTTCTGAGACCGCTGTGATGGCAGTGAATCGTTATCGTTTACAACACAAAGCCAAGGTAAAAAAAATACCGGCTGCTGAAAGGTTGGTGCGTATGCTTGCCAAGCCAGAGCGTCTGCTTGGGATGATATTAATCGGTAATACCTTTATGAATATGATGCTCTCATCGCTGATGACTTGGGTCACGATGACGTATATTGGCGAAGAATGGGTTTTTGTATCGACATTAATGCTAACGATTATTGTGCTGGTTTTTGCTGAGATTATACCGAAAACCGTTGCGGCGCATTACGCTGATGTATTGGCTTACTTGGTATCCTCTGCATTGGATTTTTTATTGTGGTTAAGTATGCCTGTTGTCGCGACCATCGATTTTTTTACCCGAAAATTGCTTGCGGTTTTTTCCATCAAAATGGAAGAACATGTTTTGGATAAGTTAACGCATGATGAGCTTAGAAGTCTTATTCGATCGAAACGGTTGGATGCAGCCCATGTTACCGACGAGCAATTTGAGGATATGTTGGTTGGGGTTTTGGATCTTGCTAATATGACGGTGAATGATGTGATGATTTCTAGACAGGAGGTTTTTGGATTGGATCTATCTAGGCCTTGGGCAGAAGTGGTGGGAGCTATGAGCCGAAGTGAACGCATGGTTGTGCCTGTTTATGTTGAGGCACTGGATCAGTGTTTGGGTATGCTGACACTTTCGCGGATTATTCCTTTTATGCAGGATGGAAAATGTAACAAGCAAAAGCTCAGGCAGCTGTTGGATCCTATCCGTTATGTTCCAGAAGGAACCGATTTAAGTAGCCAGCTTCGTCATTTTCAAGATCATCAGTACAATTTTGCATTGATTGTTGATGAATATGGTGATGTTTGTGGTGTGCTTAGTATTGAGGATATTATTGAGGAAATTATTGGGCAGTTTACCCATCACGATCATATTACGATTGGATCATTGATGCCTCGTAGAGACGGTAGTTACTGTTTATCAGGCCAATTATCCATACGTGATGTGAATAGATTACTGCGTTGGCAGTTACCTGAAAATGGGCCAAATACACTTAGTGGCAGCATTATGGAGTATTTGGGTTGTATTCCCGAAGGGTTGTTTTGTGTGGTAATGGAAGGTCATCGTGTAGAGATATTACAGCTTCGAGGCAGTATGATTGCACAATTAAAGGTGTACCCTGTGTGTGCAAGTAAGAAGGATGATGTATAAAAAGGGTAATGTTTTCTTGTGTTTTTGGTTTTTTATTGGCATGATTACGTTGGTTTTTAGGGTGTATTTTTTATGAAACGAAGCTTTCTTATTGCGCTGTTTATCATGTTTTTTGCTGTACATGTTTTGGCTGAGATCAACACAGTTGTGGTGCCCGATTCAAAAGAAAGTCGCCAGCAGGAGCGAGTTAAAGTTATTGAGCCTGCAAAGCCCAATAAAACCAGTCTTTCTTATGTGGGGTTATTGCAAGATATGACGACTTCTATCGCCGCACTGGTTCGTGTTTTTTGTGTGTTTGCAGCATTGGTGTTATTTATGCTAGGCGTGATTCGGGTCGTTCGATACTGGAGTAACCCATTACAGTATCCATTCTCGCAAGCCTTAGGTTATTTTGTTATCGGTGGGATTTTGGTTGGTATTGCGTTTATACAGAGGCCCGTTGTTGAAAGGACTGGTGCTAATCAGAATTATTCGTCTGAATCCATGGGGCGTATAAAGCGTAATTATGGGGGTAGTGTATGAAGGTTTCGTGTGTATTATTAGGTGCTCCAGGGTGTGGAAAGGGGACACAGGCCGTTTTTATCTCGCGGATGTTGAATGTCCCTGTGGTATCGACCAGTGATTTGATTCGTAAAGCGCTTTCTAGTGATCTAGAGGAGCATAAAGTATTGCGCGAGAAGATGGAGCAGGGTGAGTTGTTGGATGATACTTTGATATGGGGCTTGCTTAAAACGCGATTGAAGCAAGCCGATTGTGATAATGGTTGTATTTTAGATGGTTTTCCGAGGACGATGAAGCAGTTAGAGATGATGGTGGATGAAAAAGTGAAAATAGATGTGATGCTGTTTTTAGATTTGCCTGATTCAGTCATTGTAGAGCGTATTTCTGGAAGAAGGGTTCATGCTTCATCGGGTCGGTCTTATCATATTGTACACAATCCTCCTAAGGTGGAAGGCGTTGATGATATCACTGGTGAGCCATTGATTCAGCGTAGTGATGATTCTGAGTCTACTGTTCTGAAAAGGCTAGCAATTTTCTCACAGGATACCATGCCGATGATTAGGTGGGCACACGATGGGCACTCGATGCTCGGTCGTATGGTCTATATAGATGCAGCCCAATCGATATCGGCTGTGCAAACCGCTATACGTGCAGTTTGGCAAGATTGAATGCAGTGATCGGTGCCTTTTAGGTGGGCGCTGGTGTTAGATCGTCAAATCGTTTAATATTGCTTTTGCGATGTTTTGGGTCATTAGGCTGGACGAAGAAAATGCCAATATGTCCTATACCTTCGTAGATTCGTATTTTGTTTTTCTTTAGATCTTGATACGCATGCATGGCTTTTTGTACTGCTTCGATATGGTTTGCATGGGTGTTGGATGTGTTTTTTATTTCCTTTTTTAGAAAATCTGCCAGCCGGCTGCACCATCCCACAGATTTACTGTATTGTTGCAAATGTTTTTCTTGGGATGCTTTATGGTATATTTCTGGATTCCAGTCTTTTATTAGGTTAAGTATCTTGTTTCTATGCTGGTATTTTATATGCGAGGCAAGGCTGGCTTCTTTTGGTATAATGCCATCGGCACAGCTTACATGTGGGTTTTGGTGGTCACGTTGTACGTGGAGGTAGTTTTTGTAGGCTTCTGGAATGCGGTCCCAGGCTTTACTGCTGGGCATATTCCAGCAAAAGAATATGGCTGCGTTGGATAGGAAAGAAAGTATCAGTTTTAGGGAAATGGATTCTACTTTTGTCTGGATTGAGCGGTTTGCATTATGGAGGTCTTCATGGTCTAGTTGTAGGATGATTTGACTGATAGATGAAAACGAAGCGACATTTAAAAGATGGACAGGTTGATGGTTCTGGTGTAGTTCGGCTGCGGCCATGGTTGCTATAGCGCCACCTAGAGAATATCCGGTCAGTTGTATGTTCTCCGGTTTGTAGCCGTAATCGTCAATGATGCTCTGGATGATTGTTACCGCATCTTCTTTTAACATATCGCCAGAGTTTGGTTGTCCCTTGCTGACCCCTCGGTAGTGTATCGTAAGCTTATCATGATCTTTGTCTTTTTCTTCAAAACGATTTTTAGACAAGTAATGGTGAATGGCCGTTTCGCTATTACCGGGAAAGTATATGGTTATTTTTCGGTCGTGCGATGTGCCTTTGGGCGTTTTTATGCCTGGCATGGATTTGTTTTTTAGACAGGTAATAGGGGTGTTGTCTTTTGTGAGGAATTCGACAATACCATGGTGGGATTTCTTTTTGCTGTGGATGTATGATGGTTTTTGCATATCTTGTGCTGGAAAAACCAGTTTGCCCAGTCGTCTTTGTATCATGGGTTTTAGGAACGTCAAGCAGGTGATGGCTGCTAATGTTGTTTTTTCAGGGGCGATACACATAGCATACAGTGTCGCTAAAGTTAAGGTCGTTATCGGTGCTAAGGATAGCCCTGCAAACACGATGGTGATCCAAAGTATATTTTTTAAAATCCTTAGTATCCAATTCATTAAAACTGAACAGGCTTCTTTTGCTTGGTGACGGACTTTTCTTAGAATGCTCATTGTATTTGTATTCCTGGTAATTATTTAGTCATGCTTTTATTTTATCACAGCATGCTTAGTTGGTTGTTGTTTTTACTTTAATTTATTGTTTTTTCATCTTTTGTTTTATTATGGGGTTGTTAGGAAGGTGGATATTTAATTCTTTTTTAATAATGTATTGTTTTGTATGATTTTATGCGTGTCTCGTTTTTATCTGGTTGATTAAATATATATTAAATTTTTAAATCTCTGGTTAAGTGCTTATGTGGTTGACTGGTGGTGAAAAAGGGTGTTAATATGTTTTTAAGTGGTGATAAGTGGGTATAAGTGGTGTCATTTCGTGGAGTCAGTCTGTGTAATGTTGATGCAAAAGGAAGATTTGCTGTGCCTACTAAATATCGCGCTGTGCTACAGGATATGTCTATGAGTAAATGCGTTGTGACGATTGATACAGATGATGACTGTTTATTGCTTTATCCACTAGCGGTTTGGGAGGAAATTGAGTCGAAATTACAGGCGCTCCCAAGTCTTAATCCAAGGGTTAGAAGGGTGCAGAGACTGTTAATCGGGCATGCCAGTGAGGTTGATTTAGATAGCCAGGGTCGATTATTGTTGCCGAATATTTTACGCGATCATGCTGCGGTTGATAAAAAATTGATGCTGGTGGGTCAAGGTAAGAAGTTTGAGATATGGAGTGAAAGTAATTGGCAAAGTCACCGGCAGTTGTGGCTAGAGACAGGGAAGGCTATGCGAGACAGTCAAGAGGAGGTTCCAAGTGAACTTTCAGATATCTCAGTCTAGTTATGTGTCCGGATTTAGGAATGGTATGATGAATAATATGGGTAAAGGCGTGCATATTCCGGTGATGTTGGAGTCATCTGTAGAGAAATTGATAACCGACCCAAGTGGGCAGTACCTCGATGCAACTTTTGGTCGAGGCGGTCATAGTAAGGCTATTTTAGATTGTTTAAACCCATCGGCCCATTTGTGGGTGTTAGATCGTGATCCAGAAGCGGTTATGGTGGCTAGGAATCTTGCTGAGAAAGATACTCGTGTAAGGGTTTTACAGGGTAGTTTCTCTCAGTTATCTGATCTGTTGCCAACCCCGGTAGGACATCCTTTTTTAGATGGAGCGATTTTTGATTTTGGGGTTTCTAGCCCGCAATTAGACTGCTCAGAAAGAGGGTTTAGTTTTCAGCAGGATGGCCCGCTAGATATGCGTATGGACAATGAGCATGGCTTGAGTGCAATGGACTGGTTAGCACGAGCAAGTGAGGATGAATTGATTTACGTGTTTGAGACTTATGGTGAAGAGGTCCATGCGCGTGAAATTGCAAAGAAGATTCTTGAAGTTCGTACAACGAGTCCTATCCAGACAACAAAGGACCTGGTGTCGGTGGTCTTAAGTGCTTTACCAGGCTGGAATCAAAAACGACACCCTGCAACTAAAATTTTTCAGGCCATTAGGATACATGTGAATGATGAACTCAAAGAGATAATCAAAGGATTGCCCATCGTGATCGAGCGTATGAAGCCTGGTTCGAGAATGATTACCCTGACGTATCATTCTTTAGAGCATACTTTGGTCAGTCGTGTACTCAAACAAAAGTTATCAGCTGGTAATATAGCTGTCGAGCTAACCCCTAACCTACCTCAACTAAAGCGAATTGGGCGCGCGTATCGTGCAACGCAGTGTGAGCTGCAGCATAATCCGCGTGCTCGAAGCGCTTTATTACGAGTTTGGGAGGTTGGTTGTGTATAGGCCACGATCAGTTGCAACAACTGCTACTTTCCCTTTTGCTTATGTTGTTCCATCTTTGAATCTTTGTTGGCATGGGATTTGTTTGGCTTTTCTGTTGACGATTTTGGCTTGGGTGTATGTTAAGTTTGGGATACGCAATGCCACCATTCAGTATTCTCAGTTGCATGGTCAGCGACTCGTCTTATTGTCTAAACAAGACGCACTGCTGTCTGAAAAAGAGCGTATTACAAGTCCGCACGTTTTAAAAAGAATTGTAGAAAAGCATGCAGGTTTTCGTTTGCCTAAACGCAAAGATATAGCGCATATAAAAAGAAGCTCCTTGAAGTCGCTATGACCTTCATGCAAAAGATTAGGTATTTCTCGGTCGTTTTATTATATTTGTGTGCCAATGTTTTACTGGTGTACAATCTTTGGAACCTGGTGGTCAATAAGCGAGATTTTCTTCTAGAGCAAAGTAAGCTTCGTGTCGAAAGAAAACGTGTGATCAGTGTGAAGCGAAAAAAGATTCTGGATCGTAATGGCGAAGTCCTTGCCATGAGTTTGCCAAAAACGAGTTTTTGGGTAAGGCCGGAGCGCTTGTTAAACGACCCTTCGCAAAAGGATCGTTTAGCTGTCATTTTAGGAAAGTCTTCGAAGCATTTTACGAGTTTGTTGGAAAAAAATAGAAAGCGTCACTTTATGTATGTGCTTCGTTATGCTGATCAACCAATGGCGCAAAAAATTACGGATGCTTACTTTCAGGATGTGGTCCCTTTGGTTGAATATACGCGTATGTATCCTGGCGAGAAATCATTGGCGCAATTGATAGGATTTACCGATGTGGATGGACGCGGTCAAGAGGGTGTTGAGCTTGCCATGAACGACAAGTTGGTAGGTAAGAATGGTTATCAGCGTGTTGTGATTGATCGCTATGGGCATGCGGTGGAAACGTTATCTGCAAGTGAAGAAAAAATGGGTCATGATATCATCTTAACGATCGATAAGGATTTGCAGCATCATGTTTTCGCAGCTCTTAAACAAGGGGTTTTGCAATCTAAAGCCCGATCAGGTATGGCAATTGTTGTGGATGTTGCGTCTAATGAGGTTTTGGCAGCTGCTAATTATCCATCCTTTAATCCAAATGATTCGTCTGATAGGCATTCCTATCTTAAAAATAGAGTTTTTACTGATATTCAAGAGCCTGGTTCGACTTTTAAGCCTATTGCTATGGGTTTTATTTTAGATCACTCACGTGTGGGTCTTAAAGATATGTGGGATACCGCTCCAGGGATCATCCATGTAAATGGAAATCAAATTGAAGATGTACATAACTATGGTGTCTTATCGACGGAAGAGGTTATGGTGAAGTCTAGCAATATTGGTATGGCTAAGATGATATGGCAAACTAAAAATGATTTTCAAGTGTGGATTGATAAGAAGCTTGGTGTGAAGCAGAAGGTTGGTTTGGGTTTCCCTGGTGAGTCTGCGGGGCAATTGTCCGTCGTCCGTGAGGGGGACTTGTTTAGTCTTGCGACTTTGTCGTTTGGGTATGGCGTTTCATTTTCAACTGCTAGACTAGCGCAGTACTATGTGGCTATTGCTAATGGAGGGCTTTTAAAGCCATTAACATTATACCGTGCCAAGTCTTCTAAGGATCGCTGGGTGCAGATTTTTACTCCAGAAACCGCTCAGGCTATTAAGAAAATGATGCATCGCTCGGTCTCTATTAGAGGCACCGGTTCGCTAAGCACCAAATGGGGTGGGGCCGTTGCTGGAAAAACAGGTACGGCTTACATGCATATTCCTGGGAAAGGGTACGATAAAAATCGTTATATGGCATCTTTTGCCGGCTTTTCACCGGTAGACAAGCCTAAGTATGTTGTGGTAGTAGTGATTGAAGATCCAGATAAAAAACGACATTTTGGTGGGCAAGTGGCCGCTCCAGTTTTTTCTAATATTATGTTTAATGCTATGTACTTAACTAAAGGTTTGCAAAACTCTGTTGGCTAGGAGTTGATGTTGGTTATGGCTGTGTTATAATCACAACGTAGATGTTTATTATACTTGGTTAACTATTTCTATGAGAGAAGTCTCCAGCACAGAAAATTTTGCAGAGCAGGACATTAGTCCTTTTATGTTATTGTCTGAGTTGCTGAATCCATTTGTTGAACTTCCTAAAAAGATGGACCGAGAAGTGCTCGGTATCACAACCGACAGTCGCGATGTAGAGCCGGGATATGTTTTTATAGCGCAGGTGGGCTATGGTCATCATGATGGGCGAGATTTCATACAAGAAGCCCTTCACTCAGGTGCGGTTGCTGTTTTATCAGAGTTGACGGTGAATCAAGATACCAAAACAAGCCTGCTGATGCCTGCGCATACCAGTCATGTTGTGGTGCCGCACATTCAAATATATAATTTAACCGAATTGGTGGGACACGTCGCTGATAAATTTTATAATCAGCCGTCTATGCAGATGCAGATGATAGGTGTTACTGGGACAAACGGAAAGACCACTATAACCACGTTATTATCAAAGGCTATGAAACAGCTTGATATACTGGCCGGCTTAATAGGAACGCATGGCCAAGGAATTGATATTGATAAATTAAATTACACTGGCCTGACGACGCCTGGTCCGGTTGCATTACAGACCACACTTGCTTCTATGCGTGATTTGGGTTGTGAGGCGGTCTCTATGGAGGTTTCATCACATGGTATTGCACAAAGCAGGGTTCGTGGGGTGTATTTTGATACGCTAGTTCTATCAAACGTCACACGTGATCATTTAGATTTTCATGGAGATATTTCAGCCTACCATGCCGTTAAAAAGAAGTTTTTATGCGATTACGCTGCCCGCTATTTGGTACTGAATTTAGATGATGAGGTGGGTAAACAAGTCGCCAAGGATTACCAAGGTTCTGCAAGCTTGATCGGCTATACATTGCGTAATGACCCCAATCTGGGTCTGGATAATGTTCTGAGAGGTTATCAAGTCTATGCCGATTTGAACGGTCTGCAAATGCTCGTTTCTTATAAGAGTACTACCGTTAAGATCGCAACAAAATTGATCGGCTCGTTCAACGCCTATAATCTTCTGGCTGTTGTTGCAAGTTTGTTAACGATGGACTTTAAGTTGTCGGAGATTGCCGAAGCATTGCAAGACATCACGCCTGTTGAAGGTCGTATGGAATCTTATGGAGGTGGCCAAAAACCTACCGTTATAGTAGATTATGCACATACGCCAGCGGCTTTGGAAGAAGTGTTGGTAAGTTTGCAACGTTATTGTGAGAGACGCCTTGTTTGTGTTTTTGGTTGTGGTGGCGATAGAGATAGTGGTAAGCGTAAATTGATGGGGCAGATAGCAGAGCGATATGCCGACCATGTGATTATTACCGACGATAATCCTCGTCATGAGTCTAGTAAGCGCATTGTTGAGCAGGTTTTACGTGGTTTCTTGTGCCCATGGGCTGTTGATGTTATACACGATAGAACCAAGGCCATTGTACACGCTATCGATGAAGCTATGCCTGGTGATGTGATTTTAATTGCCGGCAAGGGGCATGAATCGTACCAGATAATCGGAGATGAAAAAATCGCCTTCAGTGATAAAGAGCAGGTTAAGTTTCTTTTGAATCTCCGTGCGGATGCATGATACATGCATGTAGCTGATATCGCCAGGGTCTTAGGTAGTGAATTATCTGTCGATGCGTATTGCTCTGGCTTTTCTATCGATACGCGCACTCTAAGGCCGGGGCAAATTTTTGTCGCATTTAAGGGGGCAAATGTAGATGGTCATGACTACATTGCAGAAGCTAAAAACAAAGGTGCTTTGGCCGTTATTGCGGAGCGGTCGACGGATGTTGTAATCGACCAAATTCGTGTAATATCGGCAATGGATGCCTTGGTAACCTTGGCTAAGTACTATAGATCGTGTTGGTCTGATGTGCAGGTGTTAGCATTAACAGGTAGTGCCGGAAAAACCACAACCAAAGAGATGCTGGCAGCTATTATGTCCGAGGTCGGTCCTGTTCATGCTACAAAAGCGAATAACAATAATCTCTTGGGATTGGCTATAACCATACTTAATAAGCCGAAAGATGTAAAAAGGGTTGTGCTTGAATTAGGAATCAATGCCCCTGGTGAAATGGCTATCTTGGCCGATATGGCACGTCCTGATGTTGCACTAATTACCAATATAGGCTCTTGTCATCTAGAAGGGTTACAAAATGAAGAAACGATCGCGTTTGAGAAATCGTTTCTGTTTGCCGCAGTGCCAGCTGATGGTATGGTGTTGATTGATGTGGCGAGTCCTTTTAAATCGTTATTTCAAAAGCGAGCTTGTGGGAAGAATATTGCATATTATTCGCGAAATCCAGGGAAAGCTAATTGGTATGCTGATGTGCTTGAGCCAGATAATGCGGTTTGTTATCGTTGGCGGCTGTATGCGGCTAATAAACCATTGGGCTCCATAAAGCTTTCTGTTCCTGGCCTTTTCCAAGTTTCGAATGCTTTGTGTGCTGCCGTCATGGCACAGGCTGTTGGGGTTGGAGTTGCCGCTATCGCTTCTGCGCTTGAATCTTTTGTTGTGCCAGATTTTCGTTTTTCGTCCACCAGATTGTTATCGGGTGCCTTGTTGATGGAAGATTGCTATAACGCCAATCCTTATGCACTACAAGCTGTTTTGCAGTGCGTGCGTGATATGCCACAGAAGCAGAAATGTCTTGTTTTAGGCGATATGTATGAACTGGGAGATCAGGCAGCGTATTGGTACCAAGTTATTGCTGAAAAATTGCGGGTAGCCTATGGGATCACACACCTGTATACGGTTGGTGATGCATCTAGGATTATGCATGCATTTTACACAGGGGAATCTGCTGCGCATTTTCAGAATCACGATGGCTTGCTTTTGGCTTTGACCGCTGCCGCAAAAAAAGCAGATTTGGTTATTTTAATGAAAGGTTCTAGAGCATTGGCTCTGGATAAGGTCAGTCGACGATTGAAAGAAGGGGTTGGGGTAGCGTGATACTAGTGATGCGTGCATTCTTTGCTGGATTGACCAGTTTTTTTATGGTCTTTTTGCTGATGCCGTGGTTTATAGAGTGGCTTAAGTCACAATCTATTGGGCAATTTATTCAAGAAGATGGTCCTGCGCATACTCTGAAGAAAAATATTCCTACGATGGCAGGTGTGGGTCTTGTTGTAGCGGTTTGCGTAAATAGCTTATGTTATTTGCTCCCTGGGAATCGGCTTGGCTGGTTGGTTTTATCTAGTATGTTTTTACATATGTTGGTGGGTATGGTAGATGACATAAGCAAAATATATTACAAAAATAATGATAGGGGATTGCGGCCGCGCCAGAAGTTACTTTTACAAATCTTTATATGCGGACTGACGATTTTTTTATGGCGATGGTACTTCGTAGATGAAAGTTATTCTCTAGTCCATGTAAAATGGCCCTTATCTAATGTTTGGTACCATATTGATTTAGGATATGGCTATATCGTATTTTTATTGTTGATGCTTCTCGGTAGCACGAATAGTGTGAATATTACGGATGGTTTAGATGGACTTGTATCTGTGCCTATTGTCCAGGTTGCCTTTGGTTTGTCGTTGTATATCTTGGGATTGAAAAACGGTTGGGCAGATGCTCCGTGGTTGCCTGCTTGGTATCTTCAGGAGCTCCAGGAGCTTTTGATCGTTTTGGCTTCTTTGATAGGGACCTGTTTAGCCTTTCTTTGGTATAATTGTTACCCGGCTAAGATTTTTATGGGCGATTCGGGATCGTTATCTTTTGGTGCTGTATTGGCTACTGTGGCAATGGCTTTAAAGGCGGAGTTGTTATTTGCACTGATGGCTGGGCTCTTTATCATAGAAGCTTTTTCCGTTATCATCCAGGTGTTGTATTACAAATATACAAAGAAGCGTTTTTTTAAAATGGCACCTATACATCATCACTTTGAGATCCTTGGTTGGCATGAGGTGACGGTTGTTATACGTTTTTGGTTGATTGGCCTGTTTTTTTTGTGTATAAGTACTATTTGGATGATGTAGTTAAAAGGGGTCATGAATAGCAATTTTGATGTCTGCATTTTAGGCATGGGGGCCACGGGATATGAAACCGTTTCCTATTGTGTTTCTAAAGGTTTGCGTGTTGGTGTAACCGACAGTCGTGATTTGCCGCCCACTTGGATACGATTGAAGTCAGAGCTTGAAGACTCAAGGCTAGACGCTTCTAAGGTGACGGTTTCACTGGGAGGCTTTGATCGTGGTATGCTTGCAAATTCAAAAAGAGTTGTTATTAGCCCTGGCATTAAGCCTGATGATCCCGTGATCGAGTACCTTCAGCAGATCGGCGCTGCTGTTTGTAGTGATATTGATCTATTTCTGGATGACTGTACGGTACCTGTTATTGCTGTAACAGGTTCTAATGGTAAGAGCACGGTGGTGAAGTTACTGCATGATATGCTTAGCGTATCTGGTCATAATTGTTGTATGCTAGGTAACATCGGAAAGCCTGTATTATCTCTATTTAAAGAAGATCAGCAGATATACGACTATGTCATTGTAGAACTTTCGAGTTTTCAATTGTACTGGACGCAGTCTATGCGTGCTTATATTGGTGTTGTCCTGAATATTTATCCAAATCATTTGGATTGGCATCGATCTTTGGATTGTTATGCGGATGCTAAATTGAAATTGTTGAAGTCTACGGATATTGTGTGTTGTACGCAGAATGTGCTAGATAGGTATGGAGATAAATTAGATAATCATAAGGCCTTTCATATTTTACCGGAATCTATAAATATTGCGGATCATGACGAAGCTAGACTCAAGCAGATGGTCGATGTTTCTGAATTTTTGCGCTCTCCAGTGCTGGCAGCCCGTAAAGTTGCCTCTTTATTGCATTTGTCTGAGGAACACCAGCGTACTGCATTACAGTCGTTTCAGCCTTGGCCCTATCGTTGTCAATTTGAACCATCGGATAAGGGCTCTTGGTATAATGATGCTAAATCTACTAACTTGGCTGCGGCACGTTATGCATTAGAAAGCGTTTATCAAAAATATCATAAAAAAATGATTTGGATCGCAGGTGGTGTTACGAAAAATGAGGACTTTAGTCAAATGACGCTATGGGTTGACCGGTATGTTAATCACGCTATTGTCTTTGGCCAAGATAAAGATGTTTTTTTGGATCAGCTTTTGGGTTCTATAGCTGTGTCGCCTGTGGACAACTTAAAACAGGCAATAAAACTAGCTATTGAAACGATGTCGCATGAGGATATTGTCGTTTTTTCTCCTGCCGCAGCCAGTTTTGATCAATATGAAAACTATATGCACCGTGGCCAGCATTTTAAAGAACTGCTGCAACATTTGATGATAGACTCGTTGGTATGAAAAAAATTGCGCTACGTTTTGTGGATACTTACTTGTTTACGCTACTGACATGTTTGGTGTTGCTCGGTGTTGTCATGGTTGCTTCGACAACGCTTTTTTTAGGGGAGAAGCATTTTCATGACTCGATTTTTTTTCTGAAAAAACACTTTGTACATTTAGGTATTGGCTGTTTGGCTTTCTATACGATGTTTCGTGTCAAGGTGTCGGAATTGCCAGTTTATCGTGTTGCTTTTTTAGTGATAAGCTTATTATTGTTGATGGTGGTGTATTTGCCTGGTTTCGGAGTTGTGGTGAATGGTGCAAAGCGTTGGGTTTCTTTGGGGTTTTTTATGTTGCAGCCTTCTGAATTGGCCAAGTTTTGTTTTATTATTTTTGTTGCGGGATATTGTTCAAAGAAGAGAAGAAATAGCAGTCATTTAAGCCTGCTTGATGCAGCAGCAATTTTTTCTTTATTGGCGGTGTGTGATGTGTTGTTGTTTTTGCAGCCGGATTTTGGCTCGGCTATCGTACTGAGTTGTATTGTTTTTCATATGATGTGGCTTGCGGGATTGCCGGCATTGGTTTTGGTCGTATTATTGGCTTGTGCTACGGTGGCAGCATTTTTTTTGATTAGGTTTGTGCCGTATCGGTTGTTGCGGGTTACCAGTTTTATGGATCCATGGGCTTTTGCTTACAGCTCAGGTTACCAATTAACACAGTCTTTGATTGCTATTGGTCGCGGGGGCTTATGGGGTGTCGGTCTTGGTAATAGTTTGCAAAAGATTTTTTATTTGCCAGAGGCGCATACGGATTTTGTGTTTGCTATTATTTGTGAGGAACTGGGTTTTGTAGGTGGGTGTTGTGTGTTATTGGGGTATATGCTTTTGGTATTGCGATTGTACTATTGGTCGTACAACTTTGCTAAAAGAAATCAATTGTTTTATGCTTATTACACGGTAGGCTTAGCAAGCTGGTTTGCTATGCAAGTTAGTATTGCCGTGGGTGTGAATATTGGTTTGTTACCGACAAAAGGATTGGCTTTGCCATTAATTAGTTACGGGGGGAGCAACTTGGTGACGATTTTAATGGGTTTTGGATTGTTTTTTGCGATGCAATGTCGTATCAAAAAGGTGTCGAGTCATAAGTATCACGCACAACTGGTATATTCATAATGGCGAAAGATAGTAAGAAAATTTTGATTGCAGCTGGTGGTACTGGGGGTCATATCCTGCCTGCCTTGTCATTGGCGCATTATTTTCCAAAAGAAGACGTGGTGTGGCTAGGGTCAAGCCGTGATGTGGAAAAAACCATTTTGTCAAATACACCATGGCCTACCCATAGTTTAGTAGTAAAGCCGTTTCGAGGGGTGAAATTGGTAGCGGCTATACAAGCCTTTATGTCGTTGTGCTATGCTTTTTTTCAGACAGGATATTATTTTGTTCGTTATAGACCTAGCGGGGTTATCACCACAGGTGGGTATGTGAGTTTTACGGCTGGTGTTTGGGCTAAATTATTGGGTATTCCCTTGTTTCTTTGTGAACAAAATTGTGTTCCAGGATGGACAAATCGTCTACTCGCACCTTTGGCTACAACGATATATACTGCCTACGAGGGTGTTTTTGCATCCTATAAGCATAAGGTTATGGCATATGGGAATCCATTACGGAGGGTATTGGTAGATTATCACTTAGCTAATAGCGACAAAGGGGACTTAGCCGATCGGTCTGGTTTTCATATTTTAGTAATGGGTGGCAGTCAGGGCTCACAGTTTTTAAATCGAGTTATGCCTGAAATTATTGCCGATCTTAAATTGTCTGCTCCCGTAAGTGTAACGCATCAGTGCGGTGCGGCGGATCATCTGTGGTTAACCCAGGCTTATGCTGAGAGATCTATCGATGCATCGGTGCATACTTTTATAGACGATATCTATAACGTGTATCAGACAACGGACTTGGTGATCGCCAGAGCAGGGGCTTTGACTATATCAGAAATATTGGCGATGGGGCTTTCAAGTATTTTGGTGCCATTGCCAGGTTCGCGCGATGATCACCAGTTATGTAATGCGCTATATTATCAAAAGCGCGGTGCGGTATCCCTCATTGCACAATCGCAATTTAAGGGTGTTGCGGTTAAGCATATCCAATCTATATTGATGGGCGCGTCTGTTCGTGATCGTATGAGTCGGTGTGCACTACGTGAGGCTAAGCCACATGCTGCTAGAGATATCGTTAGTCATTGCTCACAACATATGGATATGGATATTGTAAAGGATGATGGTTAGTGTGTTACGCTTTTATGGCACATATCTTACATTAATGTTAAGATATGCTTTACTTTGTCTGTAATATTTGTTAAGATAAACTTGTAGTATTTTTATTAAGGATATGGTTATGCGATCGACTCTTCGTGTCATTTATGGAAAAAATTCAAAGAATTCTATTATGGATAGTTGGTCTGGTCATGTGCAGGATACGGGCCTCTTTTTAAGTTCTCTTGTACCGGCTAATTGTGAGAAATTGTTTGCTGGCACACCTATAGCGATTGATTCTATTTGTTTTGATGCGCCAATGCGCATAGAGGTGCTAGATTGTATATTGAATAGGGTGTTGGTTGCTCAATCGCGTATTGCCTTGTTGGATTTTGGTGTTCACGATTGGTCATTGGATAGTCTAATGACCTTTTTGGGTAGATTGCACAATATTGAACATATCCGTTATCTTAAACTTGGTGAAGCACGATTCAGTTTAGACGCTTGGCGTGCGCTTAGTACGTGGTTACATGATCATGGTGTTACTATTGAGTCATTAGATTTAGGTGCGATGTCGATGAGTTTACCTCGCGTTCAAATTCTTTCATCTTTGTGTGCGTCGCAGTCTATTGCTTTGGATAAATTGGATTTTGGGTCTAGTTTATGGGATATGACACATATGCGCGCTTTTATGTGGGCATTTGCAAATGATGGTTATGGTTTGAAAAGGGTTGCGTTGTCTGCAATGACCTGTTCTGCAGTTGGTCTTGAGCTTTTGATTCACCATATGTTATGTTTGTCGGATTCTTTGACTATTTTTAGTACAGGGGTGACCATTTTAAGTGATAAGGCCCTGGATAAGCTTTTAACAGCTGTTTTGCGTGCTGGCTCAAATTTGCAGGCTTGTATTATAAGTTCTCAGTCTTTCAACGCCAATAATACCAAGTTACTTTGGGATATTATAACACATGCAAAACAATTAAAACGTTTGGCATTGATGGACTGTCAGTGGTATCACCATGTGTTGGAGTCGTCTGTGCAGCTGGATAGTTCATTATCACTGCCTAAATTGTATCTTGAACATCAGTCGTGTCCAAATGCCAAGCAGCTAATTACTATGTTAGAAAATCATGGCTATGTTATAGAAAAGCAGTTAGGAGAAGAAGGAAGCCGCGTATGGTTAAAGTTATCTGATTAGATTACCAGGTGTTGACCATTGCCAGTTAGTTCAATTTTTTTGTTGTATCCGTCACGGTTTTCTGAATCCGAATCTGAATCCGATTCTTGTTCTAATTCTGTTTCTTCATTGTTATGATTTCTTAATTTTTTGAATTTTTTTGTTTCCGTTTCATTGGACTTTGTGCGATTACATTTTCGAATAAGCTGGCAAAGGCATGGTATTAACATATTGGGTTGTGGTTTTCGGTATCGATTAAATATACCGAATGGGTTGTGTTTGTGCAATTGAGATTATAAGGAGGTCGTATTTTGTTACGATGTGTGGATAGGTGTTCGTTTTTGGTTAGTAGCTTGGGGGTGAATACAATAATTGTATTTTTTTCTGGTAATATGTCCTTAATATGCTATAAAATTGCAATGATAATCGGTAGGTGGGTACTATGAAAAAATTAGATATGCTTTTGGTCAGTAAGATTTCTAAAGTATTGGAGCATTCGAATAAAAGTGGTAGTGCTCCAGCTAGAAATCATCATGCTATTTCTGAGTCTTTGTTAAAAGACTTCTACGGGAAGAATCCAGACTCTTATAAGAAGTCACAATGCGACGCGGTATTGCCATTAGGTCTTGGTGAAGAGTTAAAGAACATCATCGCACAGGATTACCACCGGTTGTATATTAGCATGGCCATGCTGGTGACACTTGGTTTATTGACGCTTGTCGAGTTTATGTTATTAAGTGTGGCATCTATATTTATTATACCAATGCTCGTGACCGGGAATATAGGTTTAATATTGCTAGGCTATATAGCATCAGAGTATAAGCAAATACTGCAGATAGAAAGAGACCATGATGTTTGTATACAGAACAGATTGGTCATCGATGCGTTTTATACTTATTTGCAGCAGTATAAGATAAACGACGATAGTATCAGTCAAGAGGATATTTCTGAGTTGATTACTATGGTTCATAATTTAAGACAGCAGGCCAAAACAAATGGCTATGACTAAAGATGCGAAATTTATTTACAATATTGTTTGGCATTCTTCTAGGTCGTTGTAGTATAATTATGCATTAATTAATGAACTAATCTAACCTATGGCGGCTGTGAAATCATCATTTTCTCATTCAATGCCGGTCAATATTGCGCTTACTAAATATATTGGTAAGCAAGATAGTGATGCGTTTGAAGGTATTAATCAAGCACTACATCCAACGTTATCTTATTTGCTTCCTGAACTTTATACGGTCGTTACCTTGACATATGACCCTTGTCTTAGTAAGGACATTTGGTTGACGAAACCTGGTGTGCCTAAGTTGTCACATTACGAGATTATGCGGTTTTTGTCTCATCTTTCTTATGTTAAGGGTCAATTGGGTTTCGAAGGATGCTTTACGGTAGAATCACGAAATAATTTTCCTCGATCTGCTGGTTTAGCGAGTTCGTCTTCTAGTTTTGCAGCCCTTACTGCGTGTGCAGTCAAAGCTATTGAGTCAGTGGATGCGAGGCAGGATTCTCTGAAGTTGTCTAAAAAACGTATCGCATTATTAAGTCGAGGAGGGTCGGGATCTTCTTGTCGTTCTTTTTATGGTCCTTGGTGTTTGTGGGATCAGGAGCATCTTGAACCTCTCTCATTTGACACTTGGGATCGTTTGCAACATGCTGTGTTGATGTTTTCAAGTGAGCAAAAGCATATTTCTTCGTCTAAAGCGCACCATTTTGTGAGAACAAGCCCTTATTTTGAGCAACGACAAGAAAACGTATTAAAGCGTAATATTTCTCTGAGAAAAGCCTTGCATGGAAAGGATTGGCAGACCACGTATCATTTGGTCTGGGCTGATTTTATAGAAATGCATCGCTTGTTTCATACTTCTCAACCAAGTTTTACGTATTGCACGCCTTTGATTAGGCGGTCTCTTGAGTTTTTACAGGCCTGGTGGAGTAACAATGGAGATGGGCCGCTGATTACGATGGATGCTGGTTCGAATATTCATTTGTTATTTAGGCCGGATCAAAAGTATGAACGCGATAGGTTGTTAAGACAATTTGCAGACGTGCCCATACTTTATGGCACAGCCTGTGAGGATGCTTCGATCCAAAATGCCTAGATATTCCATCTATTAGGCCATTGTATCCAAAACGGCCATGCGCTTTGCATTATAGTTGTTGGGCTGATTAGTATTTACTAGATTCTATTATGGTTTTTTTCGCAATAGTTTTAAGATGTTCGGTCGCTTGGTGAATGTCGTTTTCTTCAGATGGTTGAAGTAATGTATTATTGCGAACCCGGTACATGATGTTGTCGAGTTTTTCGACGCTTGCTAGTAGACTAGGGGTGCTGCTGTAGCAGCATGCACCGCGTAGGCTATGGGTTTTCTCATACATAGAAGCCCATTTTTTAGTACGGCAATCTTCGTCGATTTTTGAAATATGATCGTCCAGATCATCGATAAAAAGCTTTAACATCGACCTAGCTTGTTCGCTACTGCCAAATACTTTTTTCCCTTTTTCCAAGTCAATAATATTCATTGGGTTATGTTATGTCATGTTTGCGGTTTTGTAAACACCGTTGCTGTACGTTCTTGAGGATATTTATGTATGACATTTGCCCTTGGTCTTTTCACGGTATTGTGTAATAGGACTGTGCTTTTATGCTATGGATATTTTAACCGAGGAAAAGTATGCAAAAACAGTTTTCAAGTTTACATTATCGTCTTTTGGAGGCACTATCTTGTTATGAATGGCGTATGCAGCAGCGCTCAAATGTACATCCACAGCGGCAAAACGATATTATCTATATCCGTCAATGCATTCACTTGATAACCGACTCTCGTTTATTGGAGAGGGAAGTTACTTTTTATCTAAATTCTTTGCAAACCGCGCGGCGATTTTTTCTTTTTAGAAGGCCGCGTAGTGTGTTTCGAGATATGATTATGATGGTCCTTCGTGAAGAGAAAATGCAGATGAGTTTTGGTTTTTCTGAGATGTCGGATACGCCATTTCTAGCTGATGGAGACAGCGTATCTGAGACGCGTCCTTTGATGCTAGAGGAGTAGTTTTTATTAAAACGGTATGGTGGCTGTTAACGATTAGGGGGGCGGTTAGCTTTATGTGTAAGATTAAACCGTATGCGCATTTGATGATTATAAATACGGTTGTGGTATGCTTATTTTATAGATAATTGATTTTATATGATCCTCAGGTTAACATCCCCATACAATAATTGTATGTTGCTATGTATGTCTGCTAGTGATTGTATATCAAGGGGATTATTTTTTGTTAAAAGCATCAGCTACACACAGGGTGGTAATTCGAAACGCTACCGAATTATGGCATGTATTTGTAAGCGCCTTGATCCCGGATATCGATGTCGATCATTACTCGGTATCTTTAAGCGCAGGGATGGTGGTTGTTGAATCAAAAAATGAGGCTGTTATGGCAAGATTGGCACATATCTTTTTGCGTAAAGATCCAGGTGTAATCGTGTCTACTATGCAATTTTCTACCCTGAGGACGAATGAAGCTCGTTGTGTAGAGCAAACTGCCCCGCAAGGCTCCTATAACCATTTGTATGTATTTTCACCGGTGAAACTGGTGAAGGCTATTTTTATCAAGCCGTATATGGAGAGAAACAAACAAGTCAATTTGGATTTTTCCTATCGGGTTATTGATGCGGTTGGGGCCGTAGTTGTTTCTTTTACCAAAGGAGACGATTGCGATGATTGTAACGACTATTTTCATATTTTTGCAAAACGCATTTTGGCCTATGCATCCAATTTAAGCTCAGCAAAAGTGATGCATATTCTTACAGGAGAAAAGACTTCATGTGAGAATCATACGCGTAATTTTTTTGCTGGTAGGCAAGATAGGTTGGTACGATACGATCGTTTATCATTAGAAAATGCGTATTCTAGACTTGTTTTTAATGTTTCTTTATTAACAGGTTCGGTTTTTCCGCCTAAATTTGAGACTCTCAAACTAGGCGATTTGGCTGATCCTGTCCATCGATTGGCTTTCAGTGAAAGAGATGTTATGGCTTGTGTTACACCTCGAATAAATGGCACCTTTGAAGGAAAAGAAGCTCATGTTAGACAGACGTATAGGGAATTATACCCAGATACACAAATAAGCAAACAGCACGCTGTTGGTACGGGTGATCGTGATAATGATCCTGGTGCAGTACCATTGGGGTATGCTGATTATAAGTTTTTCTCTGAATCTACGGTAGGTGTTGACGATCTGGATGCTATGGTGCTTCAAAACAAGGCTGACCATACTAATGGATTATGTATCCTGTCGCAAGATATTAGTAAGCTATCCTATTTTATTTGTTTTATTAAGAAGCTGAAATTGTTTAAAGCCGTGAAATTTGGACGGAGGCATCTCTTTCGTAAAATTGGCGACGGCTATGGTGTGTTTGATAAAAAAAACGGTTTTTTAATGGCGCCATTAGATAGCTATACCCACTATGTTTGGCGTACATTTTCTAAAATGTTTGTGCCTAAGGTTTTACCCTTTGCCACAGCGAATGCGTTCCACAAAGTAACCGCATCATCGCCCAGATCCGTGGTTAACCCACCGCTAAATTTCCGTGCCAGCTTGCGGCGACAAGAAGTGGCATCTGTTTGTGGTAGTGATGGTGCTATGCCCTTGCTATTTTTTACCTTTGCATTGCCATTTTATAAGTTTCTGCGAAGATCATGCTCTGTTCGGCGAGAAGTGCAGGATCATGCTAGCGTGAATACGCCTCTGTTGTCTGGTCAGATAAGAAGCGGTTCTGGATTGGTATATTCTCGTAAAAGATGTTTTTCATCGGATGATCTAGCTAGCGATTTATTACCGATGTAGGGTGTTTTTTTGATTGCTTGAATAAGTCATTCAGTTGGATTTTTTTATATATCGATCATTTACTTGCTGTAGTTAAATGATGATACAATCTATGTTTTGGGCTATTGTTTTCACATGTGTATCCCCTGTGGTCTGGCCTCGTGATTTGCTTGCTTTGTTTTTGGCTGAGGCGCAATTTTATTTGCAGTGGCTTTCTTTTGGATGTCCTGCGCTTTGACGTTGTTATGTAGAGATGGATGGAGATGCTTATCGCGATTTGATCCTTTTATTTCATACATGGGATGATTGTTGGACTCAGAGTCTATTTGTCGTATTATTTGACTACAACCGGTTATAATTGAACTGATGAAAATTGGCAAATGGCCAAAATTACTAAATTTGTAGAACGGTTTCAACCAGCCCGCCTTTGCGATCAGTGCTGGTGTGAGAAAGGCCTTAGATGAGATGAGTAGGATGCTAGACCACGATAACAGATAGACGATATGGATCAGTAGATGAAGCGGTAATGAAGATTCTGTTGCCCGTTTGCTAAATAGCGTTTGGTGAATGATGTCGGTTATCATAAATAGGGATAACATACAATATACAGCTGATACGGGTTGCTGAAACAGATGCAATAAGGGATGAGTAGTAAGCAGTGTGGTTGCCATAAAGCTAAAAGCTATTATTTCAGCATATTTGTTGATCCAGTCGCTCATCGGTCTGAAGTAACCACTCTGGATAGTATACTTTGCTTCTATAAATAAGAGAGATAGGCCAGATTGTGCTAGTTCTCGTCCTTTATGGTATGTTTGTTCAAGGTATGCGCTGATTTGGCTATTAAAGATGCTTTTTTTGCTAATGAAGTGGTGTGCCATACCCGTAGATTGAATAATGCTGAGGTATAATTGTATGCTCATAAGCGTTATATCGACTAAGCCTTCTCTGAAGTGTTGGGTTTGTGGTTCGATAAAATGATAATATGCTCTTTTAAACCATTGTTTAATGTCAGATAGTGCATAAAGTGCACTTACACTACAACCGATGAAAATCATGGAGGTTTGCAATATAGATGGAAGCATCCAGGAGCTGTACGCAACCAATGGAATGATGCCTCGTAAAAGAAGATCGTTTCGAGCTATAACGCTTTTAAGTTTGTTCAATGTACCCATTATATAACTTGTTAGTGCCTGCTTTTAATGTAAAGTAAACGTAAGCTATCTTCAAGTACCGTTTTTTAACTAGTTGCTTTTTAGTCGATATTAGTAAGCTAAGTTTTTGTCTTACTAAAGTTAATTAGATTTAATTGCCAAAAATAAATTTTGCGTGCCTCGTATTATTTTTAGTAACCAAGGTTTATCGGAATTGGATTTTTTTAGCTTTTGCAACTGATGGATGGAGGTGATGCTCTTTTGATTGATTTTGAGAATGATATCATTAGGATACAGTCCTGAAAGCCATGCTTTTGTACCTTCTTTAACGTTAATAACTCGTAGTCCCAAAAGTTTATGTCCATCAAGATCTATCGATTCGTGGTTAACTAAAGCAACACCATCTAAGGGTGCGTTGGTCGTACTGTTGTTGTCTTTCTTTGAAATAGGCTCGTGTGTTGACTCAGTAATGACTTCGGCTGTTTTCTTCTCACCATTACGATAAAAAGTTATGCTCAGTTTACTCCCAGCCCGCTGTGTGTAGATATTGGCCCGCATTTGGCTGCTAGAATGGACGTCATCAGTGTTTATTCTCACGATAACATCGCCTGTTTTAAGGTGTGCTTTCTCAGCTGGTGATTCAGGTACGATTTGACTGACAAGAACCCCTTCAGAGCTTGGTGCATTCAGTGCTTTTGCTAAATCAGGTGTAAGATTTTGTGATACAATTCCGACTATGCCTGGTTTGGTGTTACCATGCTCTGCGAGTTGTAAACTGATATTTCGTGCTATACTGGTAGGGATTGCAAAGCCGACGCCGTTATTGCCACCTGCAACTCCTATAATCATATTGTTAATACCTACCAGTTCTCCAAATTGATTAATGAGCGGCCCACCTGAGTTGCCAACGTTTATAGACGAATCGGTTTGTATGAAGTCTTCTACGCGGTGTGGGGTGATGTTGCGGTGTAATGCGCTGATAATCCCTTTGGTGACGCTGTGATTTAATCCAAAGCTATTGCCTATTGCATAGACGTTGTCACCAATTTGTGGTTGTCTGAAATGATCTAATTGGATGAATGGTGTTGATTTAATGTTTGTTTTCACTAGTGCAATGTCTGTTTCGTGATCTATTCCTATTACATTTCCTGTCGTTTCTCCTCCATTGTAGAGGTTGATTAGGATGGTTTTGGCATCTTTTACAACATGTGCGTTTGTTAATAGTAGTCCATTGCTAGAAATGAAAAACCCTGTTCCCGTATTATTTTTGGGTACGCTGGACTGGCTAGTTTGCAATGTCTCAGGGTTATTTTCCGCGTTTGTACTACTCTCAACATAGATTGTAGCTATTTTTGGCATAATATCAGCAAGAATTTTATTGAGAGAAGATTTTTTTTGCGTTACGCTTGAGGCCTGTGAACTTACTATTAGTAATGTGATGCTTAGTAGTGTGTGTAGTGGAATGTTAAACGCACGCATGATAGGACCTTATTTTTCGTATGTTGTTATCAAATCATTTTTTGAGCATACTGTAAACAGTTAGGGTGATATTTTGAATGCGTATGTGAATGATTATATTATGATTGGGATATAGACATTATTTTTATGTTGTTTAAAAACGATTAAATAATTGTAGGGGGGGGATTATGTATAAGTTGTACAAAGATGTTGGAATGGCAATGGGGTTGCTGTTATTTTTGTGCTTGCTTGTACAAAGTTTTTTATTGTTATCTCTACAGTTTCGCAATAAGTATTATGCATGGTTACACGATGGTGTTTATCAGTTGTCAGTTGTCGATGAAACGCATTTTCATGTTGTTAGTGTGGGTAATCATTTAGAGGAGGCGCATTATCTTTTAGATTCTGCTAGGCAGTGGTCATTACCATTAACAATATTAGGTGTTGGGAGTAAATGGCAGGGGTTGCTTGACAAGCCAATGCATTTGCAAGCTTATTTGGAGCATTTGCCGGATCATGATATCGTGTTGTTTGTAGATGCTTATGATGTTTTTATTCATGCTTCTAGTTCTGATTTGATTCAGACTTTTAAATCGTTTAATAAACCATTGGTATTCTCAACTGACAATTGGCTGTTCCCGGATATTGATGTTGGAGTCAAGTATCCTAGTATGCCAAGTTCTACTGTTTTTCGTTATCTTAATTCTGGTGCCAGTATAGGTTATGTGTGGGCTTATAAAGACATGCTTAAATCGTTTTTTGCTACACAGTGTGCTGATGCATTAGGGCGTGTTCATTCAACGAAGCGTACATTGGATCTGTATAAGGAAAACGATCAGAGATGCGCAACAACTTATTATCTAAGTCATCCAGACCGAGTGGTTCTTGATCATGAAATGAAATTGTTTGCTGGGTTAAATGAGCTTCATAATCAAAAGTATTTTTCAGTGCTTGCGGGTGGTGCAATATTGAAC
>CAXGBK010000071.1:0-22000 GCA_964008345.1 uncultured Coxiella sp. | reverse complement strand
GTTTTGATCACGCCCGGAGCCATATCATCGCCTCTATGCAGCATTTCTTCTTTTTTCTGGACGGCTTTTTCGTACTGCTCTTGGAGTTTCTGTGACTGTTTGTGCAGTAACTCAAGCTCCGCTTCTGCTTTACTATCTGTTATAGATAGTTGCAGGAGTTGCTCATCTGAGCACATTTCCAGACTATCTAATTGATAAACGCTACCTCGTTTAAAGTCGTTACTCGATAGTTTAGCCGTTTTACCATCCAGTAACGCTAGTGCTTTTGTTCTTATTGCAGATTTGTTTAACTTTAATGCTTCATATTTGGTTTTGGTGTAGACGGATAACGTATCTTGTATAATGTCCAGTGACCTGCTATCTCTTTCAGTGCCTTCGCGACAGAAAATTTGCACATCCGTTACGGTTCCATAAACCCCAGGTGGTACACGCAATGAGCTATCTTTGATGTCGGACGCTTTCTCACCGAATATGGCTCTGAGTAGTTTTTCCTCAGGTGCAAGCATGGTCTCACCTTTCGGCGTTACTTTCCCTACGAGTATATCACCCGGCTTGACTTTTGCCCCAACGTATATGACCCCTGATTCATCTAACTTGGCGAGCGATTCTTCTCCGATATTAGGTATATCAGCTGTTACCTCTTCAGCACCCAGTTTTGTGTCTCTAGCAGTACAATTTAATTCTTGTACATGAATGGAGGTAAAGCGATCATCTTGAACAACCCGTTCGGACATGATGATGGAGTCCTCGAAGTTGTATCCGTTCCATGACATGAATGCGACGAGTAGGTTTTGTCCTAGCGCCAGTTCTCCAACGTCAGTCGATGAGCCATCAGCAAGTATATCTCCTGCTCTCACATAGTCTCCTTCACGGACAATAGGTCTTTGGTCAACACATGTGTTGCTGTTCGATCTTGAGAATTTGGTTAGATGGTATACATCCATCGGATCTGTTGTGGTATCTTTATCGGTAGTGTCTGCTTCAATAATAATTCGGGATGCGTCTACAAATCGAACGTTACCAGATCGTTTTGCAACGGTTGAAACACCTGAGTCACATGCCACAACACGCTCCATGCCTGTACCTACTAACGGCTTTTCTGCGTTTAGTAGTGGGACAGCTTGGCGTTGCATGTTTGATCCCATCAGTGCCCTGTTGGCATCGTTGTGTTCAAGAAATGGGATCAAAGATGCTGCTACCGAAACAATTTGTCTTGGCGAGACGTCTACGTAATCAACTTTTTCGGATGAGACACTCGTAAAGTCACGTTTATATCGGCATGTCACCATATCGCTGTTTATCGTACCATCTTTGTTATCCACAATATTACTTTGGCCGATGTGGTACCCACTCTCTTCAATTGCGGATAAGTATTTTATTTCGTCTGTTAATTTACCGTTTTCCACTTTACGGAACGGTGTTTCAAGGAAACCGTAATGGTTAATTCTAGAAAATACCGCCATGGAATTGATCAAACCAATATTTGGCCCCTCTGGCGTCTCAATCGGACAAAGTCGGCCATAATGCGTATGGTGCAGGTCCCTTACTTCTAGGCCTGCCCTATCTCTACTTAATCCACCTGGACCTAATGCTGTCACTCGTCTTTTTGTAGCAAGCGCAGACAAGGGGTTGGTTGCTTCCATAAATTGACTCATCTGGCTAGAACCAAAGAACTCGTGTAGTGCTGCCACAACTGGCTTTGCGTTAAAAACCTCTTGTGGAGAAAAACTGTCCGCGTCTGGATATCCAAAACGGTCGAGAACCGCCCGCTTTGTTCTTTCTAAGCCTGCTCTGAATTGGTTTTCAACCATTTCACCAACACGCCTAACCCTTCGATTCGCTAAACTGTCTATGTCATCGACACTGCCATTACCATTACGGATATTAACCAGCTCTTTTATCATTTCGATGATATCTTCGGGGCGTAGCACAAAGCAATCGTCTGCATCTGTTATGCTTAGACGCTTGTTGAACTTCATTCGTCCAACCGTAGAGAGGTCGTATCGATCCGGATTAAAAAATAAGTTTTGGAAGAGAGCCTTTGATGCATCCACTGTTGGTGGCTCACCTGGACGCATAACGCGATAGATTTCTACTAATGCATCCTGTTCACTCGTCGAAGCATCCGCACGGAGCGTATCAGCGATATAAGGACCGCGATCTAGGTCGTTGATACTAAGAAGCAATAGTTCTTGTATGTCATGGTCGATTAGGACCTGTATGGTCGTATTATCTAGTACCGTATTGATCGGGACTAGCTCTTCACCTGTCTCCTTATTAATTATCGCGGTGGCTGTAACCTTGTCAATTAGATGACTTGCATCGGTATCGAGGTTGGTTATATTTGCACGGTTCATGAGGTTAATATGGCGTTTGGATATTCTGCGACCTTTTTTAACAATCTCTTTCCCATTACCATCATAAATAGACACAGGAGATAACTGCCCCTTCATACGCTCAGGAAATATCTTCATGCTAACTGGGCATAACTCTAGCTGCGTCTCTTTTTTTGCATTGATGTCTGCGTTGGCTTTATAACTCGCCGTATCTAATGACACAGTGTCTGTGTCATAGAACATATCTAGTATGGAGATATCGTCCATGCCAATTGCACGAAGCAACATGGTTGCAGGCAGCTTTCGTCTGCGATCGATTCGGATGTAGAGTAGATTTTTTACGTCAAATTCAGCGTCCAGCCATGCACCTCTATAAGGAATTATCCTTGAAGAATATAGTAGCTTACCAGATGAGTGTGTCTTACCTTTATCGTGCTCAAAAAACACACCTGGGGATCGGTGAAGCTGTGAAACAACGACACGCTCAGATCCATTGATGATAAAACTTCCAGATGGCGCCATTAGTGGGATTTCCCCCATGTATACAACCTGCTCCTTAATATCTAATGTAACCTTATTATCAGGGTACTGCTCTTTGTCGTACACAACGAGTCGCAGCTTAACTTTAAGAGATGCTGTATAGCTAAGACCGCGAACAAGGCATTCTCTGATCTCAAACTGTGGCTCACCAATCTCGTATCCATGATATTCTAGCTGTATCGTACCGGTAGCGCTTTTCATAGGGAAAACAGATGAAAAAGCTTCGTGTAGCCCTTTTAACTCTCGATCAGCGTGCGCTGTGCTTTGCTGGAGAAAATCGTCATAGGATTTAAGCTGCGTATCGATAAGGTCTGATGGTACAATAGTATCTTTATACTCACCAAGATTAATACGAGGACGTTTCATTTCTGCTTCAGATACATGACTGTGTGCATTTTCGATCATAGAACACCTAATTGGTTTTTAATTAGAATAAGACAATACACCGGTACACCCATAAGCGTACCAGTGTAAAAATTTTTGCTACTAGATAGCAAGGCTATTTTGCTTCAGCTTCACAACCAGCTTCTTCAAGCTGCTTAATAAAGTCGTCACATTCGCCCTTGCTGATTGCGGTTTTCAATGCAACAGGTGCTTTCTCTACCATTTCTTTTGCCTCTTTGAGACCAAGACCTGTGATAGCTCTTACAACCTTAATTGCAGGAATTTTATCCTTGAATGATTTTAGCATTAGATCAAATTCGGTCTTCGCTTCGGCTGCGGCTGCACCGCCGTCGCCGGCTGCTACAGGTGCTGCAGCTACGGCTGCTGCTTGCGCAGAAACCCCGAATTTTTCTTCTAGCATTTTCACCAAATCGCATACTTCAACAACCGTTAAAGTTTCAATCTGCAGTGCTATTTTCTCAATAGCTGTTTGTGCTTGTGCACTTGTTTGTTCGTTCACACCATTCCCCCCTTTGTTCAGTTACTACTGTTGTGATCCTCTTTTATCTGCCACTGCTTGCACAACGCGAGCTAGTTTAGCATATGTTTCCTGCAATGTACAGGCCAAATTTCTTGTTGGTGCTTGCAACATACCTAAAAGTAATGCGATGGCTTGCTCTTTATTCGGCATATTGGCTACTTTGTCTAGAGCAGATGCGTCAAAGACAGCATTTTCTAGGCAAACAGCTTGTACCTGCAATTCAGGGCACTCCTTCACAAAATCTTTTATTAATTTTGCTGCAGCATTTGGCTCGTCATTGGAAAAAGCTAATATGGTTGGACCAACTAATTTGTCGGTTACCCCTCCATATCGACTATCAACTAAGGCTCTCTTTGCCAAAGTATTCTTGATAACTTTTAGTGTAACGCCACTGTCTCTACCTTTTTTTCTAAGATCGGTCATCTTATCTACTGTCACGCCACGATAATGTGCAACAACCAACGAGTTGGACTGATCTACTATAGAAGACAATTCATCAACGCATCTTTTTTTATGCTGTAATATTGTATTCATAACTCAATTTCTCCTTGATTAAACTAACTTGCTCAAATCGACTGGCAGCGACTGCTTGCCCATAGTTGTCGATAGATAAAGTTTTTGCATGTACTGACCTTTTGATGCAGCTGGCTTAAGCTTCTTGATACTTTTGAGTAACTCCATGAGGTTCTCTTCAAGCTTGTTTGCGCTAAAATCAGCACGGCCAATGCTACAGTGGATAATCCCTGCCTTATCTAGCCTAAATTTTGCTTGTCCCGCTAATGCTTGTGTTACAGCTGTAGCAACGTCCTTGGTGACGGTCCCCATTTTAGGATTGGGCATAAGACCTTTTGGCCCGAGTTTTTTAGCCAGCTTTCCAACTAACCCCATGGCATTAGGGTGTGCAATAACCACATCATAATCGCACTTGTCTGCTGTAATCTCTTCCGCGAGGTCATCCATACCTACACGGTTGGCACCAGCTTTGGTTGCAGCCTTGGCATCTTCTGATTCAGCAAATACGGCAATCTTTACACTTTTTCCTAATCCGTGTGGTAGATGACATACGCCTCTAACCATCATTTTTCTTGGGTCTACCCCCAAGTGTAAGCTTACATCGACACTCTCGACAAACTTGCTCTTTGCAAGCTCAGGTATTTGCTTGAGCGCATCCGCCAGTGGTTGCACCGTTTTGATTTCTTGATCTAACTTATTTGCCATCGTTCCTACCCCTTTCTAAACTATGTAGCTTCTTGTTCGACTTCTACGCCCATACTTCTGGCCGTACCAGCAATGGATATCATAGCTGTTTCGACACTGCTAGCGTTTAAGTCTGGCATTTTTGTCTCTGCTATTTCTCGCAATTGCTGCTGTGTAATCGTTCCTACCTTGTCTTTGTTCGGAACACTACTCCCTTTGCTTAATCCAAGTACTTTACGGATAAGCACAGACGCTGGAGGCGTCTTTATGATAAAATCAAACGTTCTGTCTGCGTAAACCGATATAACAACTGGCAGCACCATGCCTTTTTCATAAGTACTACTGCGCTCGTTGAATGCCTTACAAAACTCCATGATGTTAAGACCATGCTGACCGAGTGCTGGACCAACTGGTGGACTTGGATTTGCCTCTCCAGCTTTGATCTGTAACTTGATATACGCCTTTAACTTTTTTCCTGCCATAGTACTACCTCTCTAACTACCTTTTTCTACTTGTGAAAACTCTAGATCAACGGGTGTTGACCTTCCAAATATTAATACCGCTACCACTAGGCGGCACTTTTCATAGTTTACTTCCTCAACAACCCCATTAAAATCTGCAAAAGGCCCATCGACTATACGAACTACCTCACCCGCCTCAAACACGTCAGATGGCTTGGGTTTAGATCCTTTACCTGCGAGCTTGTCTGCAATTGCCTTTGCTTCTTTATCGCTGATTGGCAATGGTTTATTTTGCGATGAGCTAAGAAAGCCAAGAACATTCGGTATATTCCTAGTAAAATGCCAGCTTTCATCTGTTAGATTCATCTTAACAAGAATATATCCTGGGAAAAATTTGCGTTTGATATTTCTCTTTTTTCCCGATTTCATTTCCGTTATTTCTTCAGTAGGGACCAATATCTCTTCAAAATACGATTCCATGTTGGCGAGTTTTGCTCTTTCTTGAAGGGATGTTACCACACTATTCTCTCTGCTTGATGCAACGCGAACTACGTACCACTTAAACGTCGTATCAGTCTGATCAGCTTCTTCTTTTGAGCTTGCCTGAGTATCTGGGTTCTGCTCTGGCAAATCTATATTGTCAGCAGATTGTTCGTCATTCTTGTCTGTCATGTCCCTTTACCCTAATATAAACTGCCTAAAAATCGATGCGATTATACTATCGATAAACCACAGCAATAGTGATACGGTGAATACACTTACGACGACTACGCATGTGAGTCTTGTTGCTTCTTGCTTCTCTGGCCAAACTACCTGATTTACTTCTACCCATGATGCTAACAAAAACCGATAGCCTTTCTTTCCATGCGAGGTTAGTGTCAGTAGTGGAGCTAGAGCGAGCACACCGATAAACGAAAAAAGCAGTTTGAATGCGCTTATGTGCTCAGCGTACTGATTCAAAACGAACAGCCCGCAGACTACATACCCAGCAATCACAGCCCATGCCATCAAATCTTTGATGATTGTTTTGCTCTCACTTTTGTCTGTCACAATCGTTTCCATGCTTTTTCCTACTATTGCCTTGATCAGGCCAGGAGGGAATCGAACCCCCAACCTGCGGTTTTGGAGACCGCTGCTCTACCAATTGAGCTACTGACCTTTGACCATGGCTTACCTTTATTGTTACTCGATGACCTCTGTTACCACACCAGCGCCAACCGTACGACCACCTTCACGTATCGCAAATCTAACATTTTTTTCCATCGCAATTGGGCTTATTAGCTCAATATTGAAGGTTGCGTTATCACCAGGCATCACCATTTCAACGCCTTCGTTGAGTGTTACAGCACCGGTAACGTCTGTTGTTCTGAAGTAGAACTGCGGTCTATACCCATTGAAAAATGGGGTATGCCTTCCACCTTCCTCCTTCGAAAGGACGTATACTTCAGCAGTGAATTTTGTGTGCGGTGTCACAGAGCCAGGCTTCGCGATCACTTGTCCACGTTCGACATCTTCGCGCTTTAAACCACGAAGTAGCAGTCCGACGTTATCACCAGCTTTACCTTCATCCATAAGACGTCGGAACATTTCCACACCTGTACAAGTGGTTGTTTGTGTTTCTTTGATTCCGACAATTTCTACTGGCTCACCAACTTTGATGATCCCTCGATCAATTTTACCTGTCACAACCGTTCCACGGCCAGATATTGAGAAGACATCTTCTACAGGCATCATGAATTCTTTGTCGATTGGTCTTTCAGGAATCGTAAAGTATTCATCCATAGCAGCTTTTAGCTTCTGTACAGATTGTGTACCATATTCTGTATCTTTTCCTTCCATCGCTTGCAGCGCAGATCCAATAATAACTGGCGTGTCGTCACCTGGGAAATCGTATGAGCTTAGTAGCTCTCTTACTTCCATTTCTACCAATTCTAGTAATTCAGGATCGTCAACCATGTCTGCTTTGTTCAGATACACGATGATTTTCGGGACTTCAACCTGCTTGGCAAGTAGTATGTGCTCTCTTGTTTGTGGCATTGGTCCGTCAGCAGCGTTCACCACAAGAATCGCACCATCCATCTGTGCAGCACCTGTGATCATGTTTTTTACATAGTCTGCGTGTCCTGGGCAGTCCACGTGTGAGTAGTGACGCGTTTCTGTGAAGTATTCTACGTGTGCTGTAGAAATCGTGATACCACGTTCTTTTTCCTCTGGGGCCTTATCAATCGACCCGAAATCTGCACCACATAGAGCAGATGTTAATGTTGTCTTACCGTGGTCGACGTGACCGATTGTCCCTACGTTTACAACGGTTTTGCTGTCGTCGTGCTTTGCCTGTGCCATGCTGTACCTCTTTGTTTTTTTGCAACTTACCTGTAGTGCAAATGTCTCCAAAATGTTTCATTATGAACGCAAGCGTTCATGCCTATTTGTACTCCTGTACCTGTTTGGTATCCCTACCCAAGTAACGCGCCGTGCCCACAACCGGACTTGAACCGGTGACCTCTTCCTTACCAAGGAAGTGCTCTACCGCCTGAGCTATGTGGGCAAACCCAACTCATAAGCGGGTGATGGGAATCGAACCCACACCATCAGCTTGGAAGGCTGAGGTTCTACCATTGAACTACACCCGCATACTGTTTACTTGTTGGAGGGGGCAGGATTCGAACCTGCGAAGGCTGAGCCGTCAGATTTACAGTCTGATCCCTTTGACCGCTCGGGAACCCCTCCTAATAAACACGCTACTTGTAAACGCCAGATTATCCACTATAAAAACACCATTGTCAATACTAATTATTTAATATTACAAAAATATCGTCATAATTATTTTCTTTTGTCGCAATTCCTCCATTAAATCAATCGAAACCCCTCCTAGGATTTACTTGGCTTTTGCTAAGAACACTATTATGATCCTGCTCCTTTGTCACTGCCGATTTCTTCAATCTCGCACTCACACATTCCATGAGACCTCATACAGCCCCCGCACTTTGTGATCGTTTTTCCTCAGTTTTGTGCACTTCTGTTTCTCTAGGCTTTTTTAGCCTCCTTGCCTGAAAAAATAATACGTATCTTTTGAACATGGTTTTAATATTATCTGGGGTTTTATCAAAAAATTCTTTAAGCTCTTCACCTAGCAATGTTAACTCTATTTGCCTAGCTTTTTTCGAAGCGCCTACTTCTAGACAAAAACCCATGATTATACATAATTTTTGCATAAAAATTGCGTATCTCTCAAATTTTTCGAACCATCTTTTAGCCGCCCTGCTACCCTTTTAGATGTCTCCCCGAAATATTGAACCCTTCAAAGCAAGGGTCTTATCTTTACTTAACCGTGGTTCTTCTTGTCAATCTTTTTTTTATCAGCATTTGATCCAATCCACTACTTTTTTTGCTGTATATAGCTTTATACACTCTAAGGCTAAGAAAGGTTGGACACCATAAAGCCATGCCCTCCAGTAACCTAAAAACTGAGCAAGCACGATATAACCCGATAACAGGATCGTTGCTTGTGCAATTATGAGCGATAGATAACCTATACCTGACCTGTCTGAACGCTTTTGGTATTGCAAATACTCCACAGCTAAGATAAACCCTATAAGATAGCCCGCTCGAGGTCCAAGTAAAACCTCTGCCCCTGTGGTGCCGTCTGTTAGCATAGGTAAACCCCATAATGCCAACGTGTAGGTTATGATTAGTACGGCTTGCCCATGCCGATCTGGATAACAGCAGCCAATCATAAGAATTACCCATGTTTGCATGGTCGTTGGCACCCAATACCCTGGAATATAACATCTGGCCGATAAGGCAAAAATAAAAATCCCACCTAATAAATATAGCAAGCTTGCTTGCCACTTAGAGTACGATAGGACTCTAAACTGCTGAAAATATTGTCTTAGCATACGTATACTCCAAATATATTGTCTTAAATAAACCATTCGGCTACTTTCCCTCCGCTAGCCATTCTTCAAATAACCGATGCTGCTCTAACTCACTATCATCAGCTGCTAGAATAGTCACGGGACCATCCCATACATCCTGTTCTTGCTGTTGCATAAGACTTTCCTCTGACAAGCCAAGATTTGCCTGATTTTGTGTAAGCTGCAGATAAACCTTAACTAGTAGGTCCGCATCTTTAAGCGCGCCGTGCAATGTTCTATGCTCAATATCGATTCCAAAGCGCCGACATAATGCATCAAGATTGTATTTTTGCCCTGGAAATGCTGCTTTGGCAAGATCGATGGTATCACATACGGGGCATAGATCTCTTAACTTTACTTGGTAACCAACTCGATCCAACTCTGCTTGTAAAAAGCGCATATCGAAGGTCGCATTATGAATAACCAATGTCGCACCGCTAACAAAATCAAGAAATGTCCGATAAATTTCTGAAAATAAAGGCTTATCACTCAAAAACGCATCCGTTATGCCATGCACGTTTAACGCACTAGGATGACTGGATCTGCCTTCTGGGTTGATGTATACGTGAAATTTCTTAGCAGGGCGCCGATCTAGTAATAGTATTGCCCCTATCTCTATGATTCTATCATCGTTTGTTAAACCTGTTGTTTCGGTATCTAGTACAACCAGACGCTCTTGCTCAGACACTCAATACTCCAGTGTTTTAGCAGCAGTATTGGCAAGTTGATCCACCCTCTCGTTTTCTGGAACCCCACTATGTCCCTTAACCCAACGCCATTCTGTACGGTGAGGACTTGCGGCTTTGAGGAGTGCTTGCCACAAGTCAGCATTCTTAACCGGTTTGTTATCGGCTTTTTTCCACCCACGACGCTGCCATTGCGCTAGCCATGTTGTCATACCCATTCTAACATATTGTGAATCCGTTACGAGCACAACATCCATTGGTTTCTTGAGCGACTCAAGTGCTTTTATAGCCGCTAACAACTCCATTCTATTATTGGTTGTATCCGGCTCATATCCAGAGATCTCTTTCTCTTCTTCTGTAAAAAGGAGTAGGGCACCCCATCCTCCTGGACCAGGATTTCCAAGGCAAGCGCCATCTGTGTAAATTGTCACTTTCTCGATCAAACCATAACCTCATAAGCTAAAAAATGCCACTGCTAGACTATACTGTTCTTAAGGAATTAGCAATGTACTTGGGCAAAAAGTCGTTGCATATCACTAGAAACTACCCGCCCATTGTGCCTGAGAAACGTTGGCGGTCATGGTTCCGGGCAAAGACTTTTTCAATACCGTTTCGTGAATCATGCCGACCAGCTGTGTGCTTCTAATCCCAGGAAATTCGTAGTATTTAGAATGCCAAGGCTGATAATGAACGGCATAAAAGTGATACGCGCGCTCCAGATCCCATCGCTGAGCTATTGCCTCAATCTGGTTCGGAGTGTATTGCTGCTGCTGCCAATTTAGTGTATCCGCTCGGCTTAATTGTTTTTCTAACCTATATAAGCCATGTGGATTCATAGAGTAACATACCAACAAACCTTGAGGAATGAGTACCCTGGATAGCTCTGAAAACAATGCTAGTGGGCTTTCTGATACCTCATGCCAGTGTGGACAAATGATAAGATCAAAATACGCTTTTTGAAAAGGTAGTTGTGTTGGATTAACGACCACTTTGTTTTTGGCAAGATACTTATCAGAAACGCCAACAACCACCGTACTTTCAGGAAGACCCTCGAATACAACATCTCCAATAAATAGGGTTCTGTATGGCTTAAAATGCTTGATCAGAGGCTTTATGAGCAACGTCTCCTGCTCAAATACCCTCTTGCCATCACCCTGTGTATACCAGTGATAAAAATCTTCATCTGTTGCACGTATTTGCATTTTTACTCGGTTTACTATGACACAAACTGATTATAAGATATTGCTAGTTTACTTAAAACCAATTAGAATCAATTCTAATGTAGCGAATGGAACAACGCAAGTCTTATGAGCATATTAGTAGAAGCCATCCCTGCTCTTCACGATAACTACATCTGGGGTATGGCAATGCAAGATGGATGTGTAATCGTTGACCCAGGCGAAGCTGGCCCTGTTGTAGAATACCTGCACTCAAAACCCGTTCCCTGTAAAAATGTGCTGCTAACGCACCACCATTATGATCATACTGGCGGCGTCGCGGAACTGGCTTCAATTTATCCAGATATCACCTTTATTGGCCCAAACCTTAAGCACAAACCAAAATGGTTCAAAGATATAACATCCCATACGGATTTTCATTTAAGCTTTTTAAATACAGCCGTTCGCGTATTACACACCCCTGGTCATACACTAGATCATGTCTGCTACTACTTTCCAGACCTAGGGTATTTATTTTGTGGAGATGTGTTATTTTCTGCAGGGTGCGGCCGTTTGCTTGAAGGCACACCCCAACAAATGTTTGACTCCTTACAGCAAATAATGTCTTTGCCAGACAACACCATCCTTTTCCCCGCGCATGAGTATACTCTCAATAATCTACGCTTCGCTGCTTATATCGAACCCAATAATCCTCATATCGCTGAATACAAAAAGAAAACAGATGTCAAACGCCTTGCCAATCAACCTAGTTTGCCTTCTACCTTGGCCCTTGAAAAGCAAATCAACCCATTTTTGCGCAGCCACATCCCGTCTGTGATGGATAATGCTCGCAGACTCAGTGGAGATATTTGCGACTCAGCGCTTACCACTTTTACCACACTAAGAAAACTCAAGGATCAATATTAACCACATGCTGACGCTTATTCTCTTCATTACAATTTTTGTATCAGGACATGCAGATAACGCATTACAGGCCCTTCCAACAAAAAACCACCAGAGGCCAACTAGTATTTGGGACGTACTGCGGGATCATTTTAGCCTCGAGGCTTATGAGCATGACCCCTTAGTAGCCAAGCATATTACATGGTTTCAAAAGCACCCACATGACCTACGCGTGATGTTTCAACGAGCAGGCTGGTACCTTCACTTTACACTTGCTACGGTCATTGATGAAAAATTACCAGGAGAGCTAGCCCTTCTGCCCGCAATCGAAAGCCATTTTAACCCTTTTGCACACTCAGCGGTCGGCGCAAGTGGCCTTTGGCAAATCATGCCCAGTGTGGCATCGGGTTATCAATTAACGGTAGACAAGCTTCATGATGATCGCCGGGACATCGCGCTCTCTACCTATACAGCTGTCCGTCATCTACGATACTTGCATAACCGCCTTCATAACAATTGGATTTATGCTGTTAGCGCTTATAACGCTGGCGAGGGAAATGTTTCACGAAGTCTTAAAAAACATTTCCGATCTCACAAAACCGCCCCAAAACTATCTCAATTAAGCCAGATCCCAGAAACACAACATTATGTACCAAAGTTATTAGCACTACGAGCGATTATTAATAACCCTAAAAAATATGGCATTAAACTTCCTAATATCGCTAATAGGCCAGTTTTTGGTAAAATTCAGCTCACAGAAAATCATGCCTTTTCTGAAATAGCGCAAGTTTGTGATATACATGAAATCAGCTTACGCATGCTCAACCCTAGCTGGAGACGTCAAACGATGGTTGCCAGCTCGCCAAATTATGACTTGTATCTTCCGCTATCCCATATTCAAACATGTTCTGCTAAACTAAGAAAGGTTCATACGATACCACAGAACCCATGGCGTCACCATGTTGTTACTAAAAAAGATTCTCTGGCCAGTTTAGCAAAGCAATACCAAACCACCCAAGAAAACATCCGCGATTACAACTATCTTAACAGTACGGGTATCCATCCCAAGCAGATCCTACTCATATTGCCAAATCAATCAAAGACGATGCCTGCACACCACAATCCGAAAATTGCCTACTGGATCCATGCGGATCAGTTACCTGGCCCTAAAAAGATCGTACACCTTGTTAAATCTGGACAAAGCTTGAAAAGCATCGCAAACCGATACTTTACAACCCCCGCCAAGATACGTTATTGGAATCATATACTAGAAAAGGACTCTCTGATTGGAGGTGAAGAGCTAGTAATATGGCAACCCAATAGGAAAATGCGCTTTTACACGGTTATCCCAGGGGATAACTTAGGGAGTATTGCTAAGCGTATGCGTATCTCTCTTAAGAAACTTAAGTCCCTTAATAACCTTACAAGCAATGTAATTCACCCTGCTAAGAAGCTAAGGATACGCTAACCAATGACACAAAACCGCTATTTATCTACTCAAAATATTACTAAAATCACGCAAGGAAAAACCCTTTGTGATACGATCAATATTGAGGTTGCACGGGGAAAGATTGTTGGGCTTTTTGGCGCTAATGGTGCTGGAAAGTCCACCTGTTTTAATATAATTGCTGGACTTATACAGCCTAGCTCAGGGCATGTGATGCTTGATAATGAGATTATTACTAGCCACCCTATTCATGTTCGTTCACAAAATGGTATTCGTTTCTTACCTCAAGACAGCAGTATTTTTCTAGATCTTACCGTTTATGAGAATATTTTAGGTGTGGTCCAACTCACCAAGAACCATCCCAAAAGCAAACAGACCGTTATAACGAATGATTTAATCGATAAGTTCCAATTAAATAAAGTAGCCCATACGCTAGGACGCCGGGTATCAGGCGGGGAGAGAAGACGCACGGAGATAGCAAGGGCATGTGTTAATAACCCTCGCTATCTGTTGTTGGATGAGCCATTTTCTGGTGTTGATCCCATTTCAGTTGAAGAGATCAAAGCACAAATCCTCGAATTAGCGAGACATGATGGTGTTGGGATTTTTATAACCGATCATCATGTCAAGGCAACCCTCCCGTTTTGCGATTACGCTTATATACTTCATCATGGCAAGATGCTTTATCAAGGCGTATCCGATGATGTGATGCAAAACGATCAAGTTCGCCAACATTACCTTGGTAATGTCGTTAGCTGATTATGCTATCCCCCATCTCTGGATATTGGATTGTGTTTAAAATGCCCTAATTTCCCATGATAATGTTGACAGTAGTTGGTTATTTTTGGCACTAGGAGATCCACTGTGGCGTATAGATCTTCGCTTTCAGCCTGTATAGCATTAACGTGTCTCTTAGGTAAAGTCACAACCGCTTTCACATAATGTTTTTCTCTATATACTTCACATATCAGCATAATTTTATGTATGCGGTAATGCTCAGCCAATTTTTGCATTTTCTCGCGTGCATAGCTCTCAAACGCCGGTGAAGGCTCGTGACTTTTGTGAATACACTGGATATTAATAGGGACATCTTCGATTAAATGTGGATGTGCTTTTTTGGCCATAATACGCTCCTTAAGTTTCATTACTTTATGCGCTTAATTTATAGCACAGATACACCGTTTCTGCTGTTATTTAACCGTTTTTTTTACCAAGCCAATCTCAAACTAATGCCATGCAGCCATTGTTTCTTATCTTGAATCGTATCTGTTGTTGGCTTTTTGGTGGCCAATTTCACTGTATAGCCAAGATGAATAAATGGAAGTACCCGCGCGAATAATGTCCCCTGTAGTTTCATTTTTTCCCATTTAACCGGCTTATCAAGTTTTTTTGACCACAATCCGTATCCTTTAGTAGCCAGAGTCAGCCTATCCAAACGGCTGTAGCTCATGTAGTGTTCTGCAAAAACTTCCCAAGCAGGGGCAGATAACCCGTACTGAGGCTTTTGACGCCATGTTTGAGGGAAATAATCGACGTTAATCGATCCGGTTGTCATGACCCCATCTACCAATATCTTCGCATGGGTTGGCACGCAAAGCAGCGTAAATAGTATTAATATCATTCTTAGCATTACAATTCTCAACGTCTTAGATGATTGCATCATAACGTATAATTGCATATCGAACAAGTAACATCCCGGTTAAAATTTATGGGAGGTCCGGTGTTAACTTTCGTCCATAGACATATGTATTTACATTCTCTTTCCTTATTGCCTGCTGAAAAACAAACTTGAGTTTTGTTTTATGTGCCTGCGATTCAGACATGCGAAGCTGAATTTGTTGTGCAATTCCAGTTAATTTGCTTGGTTTAGGACATGGCTTGTTTTCAAATTTAATCATCAAACCTGGCCGCAAACGCAGTGTGTCGCTATTCTTTAATCTTAGTGCATAGCTATCAAAAAATTCCATCACTTCCTTCAACTCATTTTCAGTTAGATCTTTTTCACTCCCCATAATACCACCTCATATTTTTATAGTGATATCTTATAGCACATATTTGTAATTATTTCCTAAATTAATCAACAAATTGCAGCTTTGCGAGATGTCGATACGCGCTACTTTTCTCCAAAAGTTCTTCATGCCGCCCTTGGGATTGTATCTTGCCATCTTCTATGAATAAGATGCGATCTGCTTGCTGAATGGTTGCTAGTCTATGTGCGATGACTAGCGTTGTTCTGTTTGCGATGAGCGTTTGTAGTGCTTTTTGCACAAGTCTTTCGCTTTCTGCATCCAGTGCGCTGGTGGCCTCATCTAATAATAAGATGGGACTGTTTCTTAAAAAAGCTCTTGCTATGGCAAGACGTTGCCGCTGCCCTCCAGATAATCTTAAGCCACGCTCGCCAACGGTGGTGTCATAGCCATCTTTGAGAGGCTTGACAAAATCATCTACAAGCGCCATCTTTGCCGCTTGTATCACCTGCTCTTTGCTTGCCTCAGGCTGACCATAGAGGATATTATCATAGATGGTGCCTGAGAAAATAATCACTTCTTGCGGAACAAGTGCAATCATGTTCCTCAGATCTTGTAGTGCAAGCTGACTGATCTCATGGCCATCAATGGTGATTCTGCCTTGCTGCTGCTGATAAAACCGCAGTATTAGCTGTAGTATGGTGGACTTCCCTGCGCCCGATGGCCCTACCAATGCATACATTTTACCAGCTGGGATACTAATATCTAAGCCATCGATGACTTTTTTATCCATACGTGATGGATAACTAAAATGGACATTTTCGAAGACCACTCCTCCTTGTACTTTTTTCTCGAGCACGATGGGTTTTTTCGGTGATTCAATGCCTGGCTTTGCTAGTAGCAACTCGAGAATTCTCTCACTGGCGCCCGATGCTCTTTGGATATCGCTCCATACTTCACTAATAGCTGCCATAGCTGTTGCAACAAATATCGTATAGGTGAGAAATTGCACAAGCTCGCCTTGTGTAATTATGGGCGGTGTTGCTACAACCAATTTTGAACCAGCCCAGAAAACGGCCATAATGGCAATGAGAATAGAAAAAGACATCACAAAGGAAAATAAGCTTTTTATCCTTATTCGCTGCTTTGCTGTGACAAATGATGTTTCAATGGCATCGGCGTATTTACGATTATGATGCGGCTCATGGGTAAACGATTGGGCTACCTGTACTGCATAGAGTACCTCTCCTGCATAGGCATTCGTTTCTGCAAGTTTATCTTGACTGATCCTTGCTAATCGTCTTGAAAGACGTAAAATCCCCATCATAGGCACCAGTACCATGGGGGTGATGACAAGAACTACACAGGTAAGCCGCCAACTGGTAATAAAGAGCATGATAATACCCCCTATCAACTGAATCATATTACGCAATGCAAGTGAAATACTTGTGCCCACTATTTGCTCAATTAGTGTTGTATCGGTTGTTAATCTTGAAAGTATCTCACCTACTTTTATTGTTTCGAACTGATGACTATCCAGTCGTAGAACCTGTGAAAAGAGCTTTTTTCGAATATCTGCTACGACATGTTCGCCTAATGTTGAAACGAGATAGAAACGCCATGTGGTGAGGACCGCAAATAAAAGTGAAACCAATGTAAAAAGTAGCAGTTGGTTTTGACTAACCGGCTGTCCTTTTGTAAATCCCATATCCACTACATTACCTATAGACACAGGTAATGCAAGTAATGAAGATGATGCGAGTACTAGTACAATCAGTGCTGTTATTACCCTACTCTTGTAAGGTTTTAGAAATGGTAGCAGAGCTATCAGTGGATAGTTTGTTTCTTCTCGTGTTTGCATAGCTATATCCTAAAGATATTTGAATCGATTTACCAGTCGTAAACCGCTTATTTCCATAATTGGTTCAAAATTCCGGCCAACCTAACGCCGCTTTTTTGCAACCTTTTCTCCATAATTGGACGCATTTTATAGATGTAAGCAAAAGACAGTGTTGGCATACGCGCATAGTCGACTTGACTGCGATTGCTATTACAGTAGTCCACGGACGTATACTTTTTCGTGACGGGATAAATATCTTTATGCAAAGCTCGTGACTCTTGTAACCACACAGCGGGGCTGTCCTGTTGCCATGCGCTCTGGTCTTTTTTGGAGATATGACCTAAATAATCTGCATACTCGCTGTAGCTATACTTCGATGCCTCAATGAGTTTTGTATCCCATACTTGATGAAGCGTTGTTGGGAATTTACTATAAAACCATCGAACATAACACTGGTTGCCCCCTTTATCTTTACCGTTCCCAACATGTAATGGCTGATGCGCATCACCAACTAGATGCACCAACATCTTAAGCAGTATAGCTTGCTGGAGTTTTGCTTCTTTTGGCTGTTTTTTTAATTGATCTACGCAATAATCGATAGCTTTTTGAATATCCTCCGGCCATGCATCCAATGTGTTGGATAACGTCTGAATCACTTCAGGCTCTTCTGCTTCCATAAAGTGCCATTTTTGAAACGAACGATAAAAGCTTCCTTTCTCCGAACGTATTTCGTCTGCCCAGTTGCTAACATCTTGTAGTTTATAACCTTTAAGTATTTGCCTTACCTGCTTTTTTGCTGGTTTGGTTAAATACTTCTCCGCCAATGCACCGATGATTCTATGACCATTTTGTCCCCATGGAAAAACCGACGTTGTGCCGAAGCTATAGAGTACCAATAAAAGAATCTGACCCGATACCCAAAACCTTCGTTTCATATGCATATTTATACTCCTTGTTTGATTCTCTCAATCTATCATGCCCCTTTGCACTAGTATAGGTACTTATATTAAACTACTATTATTTATGTGCCAATTATATTCTTTTACGTCTTGGTATTATTCTGATAAATCCTAAGTGGTGTATTTTGTCTGATTTCTTATGGAAAAATACGCGGCGCTCATGAAAATCGTGAGCAAGGATACTTGTAGAATGGCTCTTTTACGCCTCTTTACACTTGCCATATCCTTTATTTTTAAAGACTTTTTCTCTGATTCTTTCCGATCGTACATCCTTATTGCTTGCTGTATCAGTGGGCGTATTTTTCCGTCTTCTACGATATGATCGAATTCACCCTCTCCTAAAAAGCTTTTCATCTCTTCCATCATTCTTTTTTGAACTATTATATCTTTATAAAACAGATTGATTTTGTGTTCAACTCTTATCTTTTTCTCAAGCATTGGTCTTAATCCGTCGTATTTTAATAGCTTTGATATCTGTTTCTGTTGTCGTCTAATATCTTCCCCAAGCGCTAACGTCTCATCAAATTCATAAAGCAGAATTAGTATTATACCTAAATCCGTATAGCCCTCTAACGCGTTATTTAGGCTATTATTGGCATATTTGCTATTTCTCGACTTGTTGAATGGATTGGCCCCGTAGCTCAATAGTATTTCAATAATCCTTTTATTTTTCTCCCTACACGACCATGCGTGCGTTATAGCTGTACGCCCTTCATTATCCCTAGCATCTATTTGCGCACCTTCTCTTAATAGCAGCCTCACAAGTCCTTCGTCATCCTTTTGTGCTGCGAGCATTAATGCTGTCTCTCCACACTTGTCTCGATGATTGACATCAGCGCCTGACTGAAGTAGTAAGCATACGGCTGCTTTTGTGTTATTGTCAGTAGCCCAAGATAACGCAGTAAATCCCACATCGTCGCTTGCGTGCAGGTCGGCTCCAGCGTTTAGCAACATTCTTAAGATCTCTACCTGCTGATTTTCGGCTGCAAACATCAGTGCCGTCACGCCTTTATATTCATTACCCATATTCGCTCTATACTCTTTTCCAGCACCTGCATTAATCAGCATACCTACTATTTTCTCACTACCACTTTCAGTGGCTATTATCAGTGCGGTATATCCATTATTATCCTGAGCATCTAGACTTACACCTTCTCGTATTAATATTTCTACCAGATTAACACAATGATTTTGCGCCGCGTACATTAAAGCGGTCCAGCCATTCAATTGGACATTCTTATCTTTTGCCAATTTTGTAAGTCCGGTTGAAACAAGGCAGTTAGCTTGACCCATTTTTATAGCTTCACACAATGTATTCTGAGGGTACAATGCTAAAAAGTTTTCTAGTTCAATAAGTTCACGTTCAATAGACACTATTTATTCTCCACTTTAAAATACTAAGCGTTAGCATCTCAAAAAAATAGGCATTTTACAATACCTTTTATCACAACTAACCAAGTGCACACCCTGCCCTGTCACTCTTTCTAAGTTCCATATACCACGCTGTATCATTACCTAGAACTCTTATGCGACAAAAAGATCTTTTTAGGCTTATCTATCTGATTTTTTCACAAATATAACGGAGCAAACCCTTGTTATCTCTACGAGCGCATCCTTTGTATGCTATGATGGTAATCTCGCATTTTCACACTACAAACTGGGCAATGCCATCGCTAAATGAAAAATCAACATCCTGATTTTCTGTTATCGTAATAAATAGGTTCTTAGGTTTAATTCCAGGGCTATTTGCTAGATTCTCTGCCACCTTCTTGTAAAATTGTTGCTTGGATACATTTGAACGCCCTGAACGCATAACCAAATGCATCATGACCCTATCATCTGTTCTATCTTGATATTGGCAACAGTCCTGGCTCACTTGGTGGACAACCTGATAACGATCATCCTCTGGAAAACCCATTGTCTCAATGACGGCAGAGTTGACTCCATCTGTCACAGCTTTAATATATTCCTTACTCTTTCCCTCAAGTAAAGTAATCGTCACGAAAGGCATTGAATTGCTCCTTAATATAGATCGTTTTGTGTCTGTGCATTGACTATAACCGCTTTGCTTTTTTAAGCAATCATACAACTATAATCGCACATGCTCTCTATGTCTATAGAGTATCTCCATGCTGTCTTCATACTCTTTTATCGACAGCATCCTCAAAATACGCTAGATTAAATCATCTAACGACCTACGGGGTTACAAACTATGCGTCACCATATAGACATTACTGTTAATTGGAGCGATATTGATGCCTATCAACATGTCAATAACAGTATTTACCTACGATGGCTTGAAAGTGCGCGTATAGACTTTGCCAGCATGCACCTATCCAAGACTTGCCAATTTATCGTAGCAAAAATTGAGATAACGTATTTAAAGCCGGTTTATTTCCCTGATCTTGTACGCTGTGAAAGCTTTATCCGTAAGCTTGGGAATAGCTCTACAACCATGCATACCGATGTGTTTAGTAAACAACAACAAACTTTAGTCGCATCAAGTGACGTTGTGCTGGTCCATTTCGATTACGCGCAAAAAAAGAGTATCCCATGGCCTAATGCAATACGCGAGCAGCTACGAGCATTTAGCGTTCAGGATGGAGCTTAAATTAGCTGATCCTAGGCTGACTTGCATCACGCATTTGACTGGTGTGCGTATGAGGCAAAGTATGAAGACCCTCAAGCTCAAAAACCAACGGAAACACCTCTTTTATATTTTTTACTAAATGTATATTTAGGCCTTTTTTGACTTCCTCAGGCAGTTCCTCTATATCTTTTTTGTTATCGTAAGGAATGATAACGTCTACTATCTCCCCTCGTAGGGCTGCTAATAGCTTTTCTTTTAAACCGCCAATCGCAAGAACTTTACCAGCTAGTGTAACCTCTCCCGTAAGGGCGATGCTTGCTTTAATGGGGATGTTTGCAATGGCAGATAGCATAACCGCACACATGCCTATACCCGCACTTGGCCCATCTTTTGGTGTTGCGCCCTCAGGCACATGAACATGTATATCTATCTTTTTGAAATCTTCTGATCCGATGTTATACTGGCTGGCTTGTGATTTCACAATGGAAAATGCAGCTTTAATAGATTCTTTCATCACATCGCCTAAGCTCCCTGTATAAACAATGTCGCCTTTTCCCGGGTAAACCAATGCTTCAATGGTTAAGAGTTCACCACCTACCGATGTCCATGCTAGGCCTCGAATCAGTCCAATCTGATTGGTTTTGTTGGCCATTCCATACTCATATCGTGCTACACCAAGGTATTTTCTTAAGCCATTTTTAGCAACCTTCGACATCGTTTGTTTTTTTCGTTCCGTATTGTTTCTTACAACTTTCCTGGCTATTTTGTCGAGCTCCTTTTCTAGGCCACGCACCCCAGACTCGCGGGTGTATGATCGTATAATCTCGGTAAAAGCTGAACGACCTATTTGCAACTCGTTTTTCTTAATACCATTACGCTTTTTGACTTTAGGAAAAAGGTGCTCAGTTGCTATGTGTAACTTCTCATTTTCTGTATACCCTGGAATACGAATGATCTCCATTCGATCTAAGAGCGGCTCAGGAATCTCCATAGAGTTGGCGGTGGCGATAAAAAGTACATTTGATAAATCATAGTCCACTTCTAAGTAATGATCTGAAAAAAACTTATTTTGCTC
>CAXGBK010000070.1:0-1803 GCA_964008345.1 uncultured Coxiella sp. | reverse complement strand
TTCAACTTTTGAGGAAGAAAAACCTTCCAACCGACAGGATTAATCATGGACTACTTAAGCACAATATGGGGAGGCATACTGGGTTTTGCGGTCATTATGTACGTATTACTTGATGGCTTTGATCTTGGCATTGGGATCCTATTCCCCTTTGTCAGGGATAAACACGATAGGGCTATTATGATGTCGACCATTATTCACGTTTGGGATGGAAACCAGACTTGGTTGGTACTCGGAGGTGCGTGCATGTTCGGCGCTTTTCCTACTGCTTTTGCAGCTATTATGCCGGTTATTTACTTCCCCATACTCATTATGCTCATAGCTTTGATTTTGCGCGGCGTCTCTTTTGAATTCAGACTAAAATCAACACAATCCCTGCATGTCTGGGACACTTGTTTTTTCCTAGGCTCATTTTTTGCCACCTTTTCACAAGGTGTCGTTCTTGGCACTTTTGTGCAGGGCTTTGGCACACAAACCCCTAGCTACCTTCATATTCCACATTATCAGTGGCTGACTACTTTTAGCTTTATGACAGGCGTTGGGACAGTGTGTGGTTATGTCCTCTTAGGCGCATGCTGGCTGGTCATTAAAACACAAGGACATATACAAGATACAGCTTATCGCTATGCATGGAGAAGTCTTGCCTTGGTGCTTTTTTTCATGATCGCTTTTAGTGTTTGGACCCCATTTTTAAGTGACTTCCACTTTCAACGCTGGCTTAGTTTAGAGAATATCCCCTACCTGGCTATACTTCCTTTGATAACTGGCTTGTTTTTCTTCGGTTGTGGTTATGGTTTATATGAAAAGCTTGAAACCGTGCCATTTCTTATGGCTATTGGTATTTTTCTGTGCGGAGCCATTGGGGTTACGATAAGCGTCTACCCTTACATAGTTCCTCACTCTATGACCCTCGCACAAGCCGCTGCTCCCCCTGGATCACTACGTTTTATGCTCTTTGGGGTTGTCATTATGATGCCTTTTTTACTGCTCTACACGCTCCATTCCTACTTTGTCTTTCGTGGTAAAGTGACCAAACCGGTACACTACTAACAATGGCTAAGAACGACCTGCCCATGCACAAACAGCTATTTTGGATGGCTAAGATGTACTGTGCCAGTATTCTTTTTGTGATGACTTGTTACTATCTTGGTCGCTTTGGTTACCGAGCGATTTCATGGATGCTAACCGAAATGATCAAAAGATATATTAATGCATAAGCCATGGACTATACTATTTTAACCAATCAATTTGGGCCCCACCCAAAATTGCTGCAACAAACTCTTAGACACGCCAATAGTGCTTTTAATAAGCCTATTACCCCTCGTAATTTGTTTGCGTGGGATAGGATTCATGCGCGTATAAAAAAAAAACCTATGCCTGTTATTTTAGATTCCGGGTGCGGTAAAGGGTTATCCTCTAGGATACTCGCACGAAAATATCCAGAGCACTGGATTATCGCTATGGATCAATCTGCTGTGCGGCTTCACTTTCTTAGGCGACAAAACCTTGAACATAATATCCTTATCTTGCAAGGCAATTGTATAGATTTTTGGCGGCTGATCGCTTTAAGTAAACTCCCTATTGCAAAACACTATATTCTATACCCCAATCCATGGCCGAAAAGGCAACACCTCACAAGACGTTGGCATGCGCATCCTGTTGCACGGGATATGTTTTTACTGGCTTCAAAAACCATCATTAGGAGTAATTGGCGTGTCTATGTGGAAGAAGCAAAGAGTGTCGCACAATGGCTTGGGCATACAACACAACTGCGGACCTGCCAAAAACATGATGCCCCGCTAACCC
>CAXGBK010000069.1:0-8135 GCA_964008345.1 uncultured Coxiella sp. | reverse complement strand
GATAGTCGTGTAATATGGGCTGCGGTATGCTCTATAGGAACCGCTTTTCGCATGCTAGAAGAGGCTGAAATGTCACGAGAGTTAATGTTTGTAGCATCTTGTACGGAGGGGTGGGACCTTGAACTAGAACGAGCCTCCCCGCGGGAGCAAATGCTCCTATGGGGGTTGTTGGTAAATCCTGAATTTCGTTTTGACAAACAGAGAGTAGCTTGTTTGATTGAGAAAGGTTTGTGTACGCCCGATGTTATTTGTTTATATATACGATATATACGAGAATATGATCGGCATTTTGGGTTGGCTGTAGGTACGATCCCCCATAATATTTGGCAAGCACTAGGGATAGAAAAGGCTTGGTTGGATGCACTCGATCTTCATCAAGATTTAAGAGATCAAGCATCTTATAAGCCTATTGACAAAAAATTAAAAGAAAATGTTTTGCGTATAGAAAGTAATACAGTTCGATATTTCTTTGCCAATTCTGCCTTTATGTTACGTGTACTTACGAAGATGCAGGATGCTAAGGTTGCGTTTTTACCTAAGAGGATGTTGGGGCTTTTCAATCATTATATAGAGCAACATCGCTATATTGCGATTGATGAGCTTATAAGAGATGGGGTTAACCAAGGAAGGGTAGAAAGCCTTCTAGAATATTATCGTGCACTGCGATATACAGAAGCGCACTTGCATCGATTTTTTCATGGGCGTGTTGGTTTGGATAATAGTAAAAACATCGTATCTTTTCTTAAAAATAAGGCACCTTAGGCACAATAATGAAGGCTATTTTGGTGCACTATTAGCGTATTACTTCGGCTTTTAAAATTATAATACTTCGTTTTTCATTTTGATTTTCTATGCTTTTTCTTCTCCAGTTTATGCTTATCTGCATGGGTAGAACTTGAGATGTTAAGGTTGTTTTTATTCGATGTTTAGCACGTGTCTTTTAAGATGAATTTCCTATGCGAAAGCCAAACGTTTTTTGGCGCGTCGGTTTTATAGCGACCCCTATACGGTAGGAATGGGTTTTTTATGTATACAATTGTTTGTTGAGTTGCGCTTCGGTTCCGTTTATATATTAGACTTTTTATGTTTAGTGTGTTAAAAAGTTTGTATATTATTTAGGGGGTTGCCGTGTTGAATGTCGATGTCGCAGTGCGCGAGTTAGAAGCTATGCTGGATGAAGATCTGGAACTGCTTACGGATGGAGATATAAAAGCGCTCTTATCTTTTACGAAAATTCAGGCAAAAGAAGCGGTTTTAACCGATGCATCGTATCTAAGAAAACTGGCGCCTATTTTTGCAGCAGGCTTTGCCGGTAAGAAGAAAGTTTTAAAACCGATGGTCTTGGTTACCGCGGGGCCACCACTCACAGGTAAATCATCGCTGCTCAAATGGTTAGTGAAAGACGCGCGTTTGGAAGAGGATATTGCTGAAAAGTATAATACTCTGTACAAGTCTTCTTCTTTTCATCTTCCTAAAAGTTTACAAAAAGATAATAGCGATTTAGCCCAAGAAATGAAAGGGCACGATTTTGTTTGTATCGATCCTGACGTGTGGGGTATCTATGCTATGGCTGATAACGATGGGGTGTCGCTAACAAAAGATTTTTACGAAACGTATCGAGCGGCATCGATTGTTCTAGCCAATCTGATGTTGATTAAGGCAATCAGGGAGAAGTATTCGATTGCATATGGGACAACGGCTACTTCTAGTCATTATTTTGGGATTGCTCGTGCATTGAAAAATGCTGGTTATGATCAATATATGTTTGCGGTAGATGCGGATGAAGCTGTGCGTGAAACTCTAAGGATAAAACGTGAAAGTCAGGGTTTATACCAGTGTACACCTGAGGATTTTAAAGCAAAAAGAACGATGTTTTGGGATAATTTACGATCATCTAAGGATCAAAAATCGTTATACAATAGGTTAGTGGACGAACTGGGCGTCAGTTTTTCGATGTATCGATGTTCTGAGCCCGATTGTCGTGCTGAGAAAGGGGTTATGAATATAGGATTTGTTATGGGATCAAATCATGGTTCAGATACGACACTGGATTTTGGTAGTATAAAGGACCTTTCCCCATATCGTGAGTTTTCGGGCGGTGTAATGTTTCATTATCGTTGGGCTTTTGGTGCGTCTAAACCGCCGATATCAGAGTCAGATTACAGTGGGTCTGCTGACAAGTCTAATAACGGTGGTAAAGTTCTTTGTAATGTAGCGTTGCTGGGTTTTTTTGCGGTCGGTGTTGGGGTTGCTTATATGCGACATGCATCTGAAAATACGATAGGTCCAGAGCTTTAAATAAGTTTAGAGAAAAATGGTAAAAGGGAAAGATAAATGGGGGATAGGAGTCCAAGTTAATAATGCAGGTCTGTCCAGCCTTTGACTGGTATTGGACAATATTTCCTTGGTATCTAAATAAACTATAATGCAATCGGTGTCCGATTTGATAAAGCTGTAAACCCTGTAATGGCTATTGTTATAGGTGTTGTTATGCTACGTACATGGATGTGTTCACTGATGATCAAAAACGTGCTTGTATTGCCATTCAGCTGAGTGGGCTGCTGCCAAGACAATTTTGGCAGTGTACCGAGGTGTTACAAGATCCTAGCCGTTTTCTCGGGCGAGATGTATCTTATTACACTGCTCTTGGTTTGTCACAGAGGGTGGGGTGTCGATTGGCTTCTCCAGATTGGGAAAAGGTTGATCAATCTTGGATGTGGGCTTTGCAATCCGATTGTCATTTCCTATGTTATGGCGATAAATCTTATCCTAAAGCACTTCATTGTATGGTCGATCGTCCACTTGCGTTGTATGCAAAAGGCGATCTCTCTTTGCTATCAAAACCACTTCTTGCGATGGTGGGCTCAAGAAACTGCTCAGAATATGGTTCGTTAACGGCGCGACGTTATGCGTATGCACTGGCTGCAGATTATGGGATAGTAAGTGGTTTAGCGCTTGGAATTGACGCACAATGTCACTTAGGTTGTTTGGATAGAGGTGGTGAGACGATTGCGGTCTTAGGTTTAGACGTTGCAACGGTGTATCCAAAAAGACACAGACAGCTTTATGCTCATATAGAGCAGCATGGTTTGCTGCTTAGCGAAATGCCGATAGGCAGCCCATATCACGTGAGTCTTTTTCCTAGGCGTAATCGTATTATCACAGGTCTGAGTTTGGCTGTTGTGGTGGTCGAAGCTAGGAAGAAGAGTGGGGCTTTGTTGAGTGCACTCTTTGCACTAGAGCAGGGTAAAGAAGTGTATGCGATTCCTGGTCAAGTGGATTCGCTTCAAGCCCAAGGTTGTCATTGGTTGATTCAGCAAGGTGCATTTTGTGTGGCAGAGGTTGCTGATATTCGATTAAATTTGGGAGGTTGATTGAACCGATTAGGCTTTTATGATAGTGTCATTTGGGTTTCATCTAGGTGGTGTGTTGCAGTCAGAGTTATTGAAATTATCGGGTGGTTTAGCGATTAGTATCGCAGGACCTGTCTTGACAGAAGAAGAGTCGGGTTTATTGATGCGTGAGGAGATCGCTGCACTGGTTTTGTTTACTAGAAATATTGTCAATGAGGCGCAGTTAGATACTTTGGTGACGCGTGTGAGAAGCATTCGTCCCAATCTGATCCTATTTATAGATAATGAGGGGATGGATGTGGGTACCGATCTTCGGCAGGGGATCTGGCGCTGCTTGGATGCGTGTAATAATCCAATAGAGCCGTTTTCTCCACCTCCTAGTCATTATTCGATTGCAAAAAAATACGAAGAAGATTCTGAGCAAGGGTTACAAATGGCTTATGATTCAGGGCAAATCATCGCAACGCAGCTTCACAAATGGCGGATTATTTCTTTTGGGACGGTTTTATGTAGTAATCCTGATAATAAAGCACCGTGGGCGAAGCAAAAATCGCATCAAGCAAGGCAAACGGTTGTTGATGCAGCACCTGGACAGGCGCTTAGTCAAGCTGCAAAAGAAATCCCAGAGTCTCCTACGGATCAGGGGCTATCAACATGGGTTATTGCCGGACTTGCTCGTAGTTTTGGTGCGAATGTGGAGCAGGTTTTTGCATTGTGCCAAAAGAGGAAAGAGGGCATGGCCTCTGTTTCTGCAACGCCTTTTTCGGTGAAACACTATCCAGATAATGGCTGCTCAGATGGTGATCCACATGATCTATTAAGCGTTGTGGATAACCGGTCTATGAAAGAGATTTTACCTTATTCAGATACGTTGTATCGGAATTTGAAGCCCGATATTATCATGACAGCACACGTCCGGTATACCGCAGAAGATAGTATTGATCCGGACAACATAGCTAGCTTATCACCTGTGTGGTTAGATAGAGTGAGACTTTTACAGCCCGATGCCTTAGTTGTTTCTGATTGTTTTAATATGGGCGCTATCAAAAAATCTGGCTTGACGTTAGCGCAGGCTGTCTCTCGTGCGACGAAATGTACTGAAACAGGCGGGATGACGGATTTGGTGCTTGTATGTAATAAAACCGTAGAAGAAATCTATGCTCTTCTTGGGGAGCTTGACTATCAACCAAATAAAGCAAGTAAACAGCGCTTGAATCGCCTTCAGCAATGGTCTCAAGATCAATCAAGTAGGGCCGTTCCTTCAAGATCGCGTTGGAGCTGATAGAACGTGTAGTTATACTGGTGTTTTGTGTCTTTTTCTTGTCGCTGCTGCTGCGTGATAGTCCAATGGTTAGCTTGCAAGTTTTCTAGTGTGGCTGGAAAGAAAGTGTCCCCGTTTAGAGTATTGTCTACTAATGTGATATAGAGCTTCTTGGCTAAAGGAAGTGCTTCTTGGTAGATTTCGCCGCCACCGATAATAAATATTTCTGGGTTGGTAGCTTTTTCCTTGGCCAGGTGGATGGCGTCATGAAGGCTAGCCACGGATTGTGTGTTGTCAGGGTGGTAATCTTTTTGGCGTGTGATGATAATATTTAGGCGATTGGGTAGCGCTCTTCCGATGCTTTCAAAGGTTTTGCGTCCCATAACGATGGCATGTTCAGATGTTATGCTTCGAAAAAGTTTTAGGTCATTAGGAAGCGACCAGATGAGCTGGTTGTTGTTGCCGATAACCCTTTGGTGATTCATGGCAACGATTAAACTGATGGTGTGCTGATTCATGGATACATGCTAGGCTTTTAGAGGTTAGACGTCAAGTATTTGTCTTTGTTCTTCTGTACATGACGCTTTATTAATAGTCTATCGTGGCTTGCAGCGGTTGGTTATCTGGGTTACATTAATGCAACCTTAATCAATAGTGTATGGTGCATGCGCGTTTGGAATAGTGTCGTGGCTGGTGTCTTTTTGTTGGGAGGCATTTTTTATGTGCAATCACATTTTACTGTGTTTTCTGCGTATCTTGTAGGTTATTTGCAGGCTGGTTCTGAGGAAAATGCTTTTGCGAATCGGCAAGGTGATGCGCCCAAACGTTATACTTTGGAAGATGGTCGTGATTTGTTTGTTCAAGTTTGTTCTAGTTGCCATGTTTCAGGCAAAATGGGCGCCCCTAGACTTGGCATTAAGGAGGATTGGAAAGGACGATTGGACGATGGTTTTGATGTGCTGATTACGCGAGTTTTAGACGGTGGACAGGAGCAAGGTATGGGTTGTATATTACCAAGGGGTGGTGCTGAGCACTATACGGATGGTCAAGTTATCGCCACACTGAAGTATATGGTGCAGTCTGTTGCGCCAAAAGGTAAGGATTATTCAGCATGGTAAATAGTTTTTTTATATGTATTGCAATGATTTTTATGCCGTATGTCTGGGCGGATATGGCTTATAATATGCCACGCGGTGTGACCCCAATGAGTCATAAGATTTATGACTTGCATATGTTGGTTTTCTATGTGTGTTTAGGGATTGCCATCGGTGTCTTTTTTATGCTTTTTTACGCTATTTATGCCTTTCGTAAACGCGCAAATGCAAAAGTAAGTGATTTTCATGAAAGCCTGACGATTGAATTGATATGGACGGTGATTCCTCTGATATTGGTTTGTATTTTAATCGTTCCAACGGTGCAAGTGATGTTTGATTTACATGATACTTCTAAGTCGGATATAACGATTAAAGTAACCGGGATTCAATGGAAGTGGCGATACGATTATATGGAAGACGGTATAAACTTTCAGAGTAATTTACTAACTAGCCCGGCGATGATACGTGGTGAAGAGCCAAAAAGTCCGCACTACTTACTTGAGGTGGATGAACCACTCGTATTGCCTGTTCATACCAAAGTTCGTTTTCTGTTCACGTCCAATGATGTGATGCATTCATGGTGGGTTCCGGAACTGGGGGTGAAAAAAGATTGTGTTCCTGGATATATTAATGAATCCTGGGTCAGAATAGAAAAGCCAGGTATTTATAGGGGGCAATGTACGGAGTTATGCGGTATGCAGCATGGCTATATGCCTATTGTTGTTAAAGCACTATCCAAAGAAGATTACCAAGCATGGTTGCAGAAGAGAAAGCTGCAAAAGCAAGTCGTAAAACGTGAGAACGTAGGTCCTGAGTTGGTGATGCTGGCTGCCAATCGCCAACAAGATGTGTATGGGGTTTTACCGAAAGATTTAGGGGTAGAGAAGGTTTGTCGTTTGAAAAAGAAGCGTACTTGTTAGGAGGTATATATGTCAAATGAAGTGGTCGCTTACACAGGTGTGGGCTGGATAGACTGGCTTTGTCGTTGGTTTTTTACAACCAACCACAAGGATATTGGAACTTTGTATCTTTGGTTTAGTTTATTGATGTTTTTTGTAGCCGGCGCGATGGCTTTGGTGATGCGGGCAGAACTTGCTGCGCCAGGTCTTCAGTATATCGATTCGAATTTTTATAATCAGATGGTCACATTGCATGGTCTTGTGATGATATTTGGTGCGATCATGCCTGCATTAGCTGGTTTTGCGAATTGGATGATCCCTTTGATGATAGGGGCTGGAGACATGGCTTTCCCGCGGCTAAATAATTGGAGTTTTTGGTTGCTACCTGTGGCGTTCTATTTGATGCTTTCAACCCTCTGGATGCCAGGTGGCGCGCCCAATATGGGATGGACTTTTTATGCCCCACTTTCAACTATGTATGGTCCTCCAAGTACAGATTATATGATTTTTTCTATTCATGTTTTGGGTTTGTCTTCTATTTTAGGTTCTATGAACTTCGCTGCAACGATTATAACCATGCGTGCACCTGGTATGGGCTATATGCAGATGCCTATTTTTGTCTGGTGTTGGTTTGTGACTGCATTTTTGATATTGGCTATTATGCCAGTGTTGGCTGGATTGGTTACCATGATGTTAGCCGATCGTCATTTTGGAACCAGTTTTTTCAATGCAGCAGGTGGTGGGGATCCTGTTCTTTTTCAACACCTATTCTGGTTTTTTGGTCACCCTGAAGTGTATGTCCTTGCATTGCCTGCTTTTGGTGTGATCTCTGAGGTGATTCCTGCTTTTTCGCGTAAGCCGCTTTTTGGAAAAACGTCGATGATTTATGCTATTTTGAGTATTTGTGTGCTGTCTTTTATCGTGTGGGTGCATCATATGTTTACCTCGGGTGTGAGTATTTATGTGCAGATATTTTTTATGGTAACAACCCTTTTGGTCGCAGTGCCAACTGGGGTGAAGGTATTTAATTGGATAGCCACTATGTGGGGTGGGGCTTTGACTTTTGAGCCGCCTATGTTGTTTGCCGTTGCGTTTATTGCCTTATTCACTTTTGGGGGGTTGTCAGGCGTTATGCTGGGGATCGTCCCGGCTGATTATCAGTATCAAGATACGTATTTTGTGGTGGGGCACTTTCATTATATGATCGTGACCGGTGTTTACTATGCGATTTTGTCAGGGGTGTATTACTGGTATCCAAAATGGACTGGCTATTATTATTCGTATCGTGCGGCGAATTGGCATTTTTGGTTGAGTACGATCGCTGCTAATTTTACCTTTCTTCCTATGCAGTTTTTGGGCCTTGCGGGCATGCCAAGAAGGATACCGGATTATGCATTGCAGTTTGCCGATTTTAATCTTATCGCTTCAGTCGGGGGTTTTGTTTTTGGGTTTGCGCAACTTCTTCTGGTGTATGTGTTAATTGAGGGACTGCTGGTTAAGCGTAAAGCCAGCTCACAAGTTTGGGATG
>CAXGBK010000068.1:0-6784 GCA_964008345.1 uncultured Coxiella sp. | reverse complement strand
TTTTGGCCATTCACCTTCAAAAGCTTTTCGCTTGCTGTTTTTAACAGCTCTATCAAAAGTTCTTCCTTATCAGCACAACAAGGTATATTAACACATTGCGCAACAATATCATTGAGTAGGATTAGGTATTGACGCTGCCTTGCTGCATCGTCTAAATTATTTCTTGAGATAGCTCTACTTGCATTTTTAAGATTAAGCATGGTACTTGGATATAAAATAGGGTCCTTATACTAGCATGAGATCTTAGAATGTAAAATAAATAGACGTTGGCACAAAATACGGTCTTTTGAGGTTTGGTTAGATATGTTATGGTGATTTTTTACCCAGGAGTATTGCATGCCATAAAGATAGCGGGATCGCTGTTTTATGTGTATGGGTTGTTATCTAATGATAGACTCATACAAGCTTGTGGCCAGAAAAATATTTTAACTTATCAACCAGGAAGGATGCGTAAAGAGCTTCGAGCTTTTTTAGTGACTTGTCAAAACGATAAACAATAAGGATGTAAAATGAACAAAAATCTACGCGCATATTTTTATGACTTTATGACAACGTATAAAGTATACATAGGTTTACTGATGCTATGTGCTGTTACAGCCAGTGTTGTGAGCGTGGGTGTCAATTACCAAATCAAAGAAATTATCGATGCAATAGCGTATAAAAAAGACATACATGTCTACTATTTACTGGGGCTGTTTGCTTTTTTTAAACTATCTGAGCATTTGATGTTTTTTTTCTGGCGCTGCTTGGATATTGTATACGCCGGACACGTTATGATACAAACCGTAGAAGATATGTATCGTATGAGTTTAGGGCACTCACTACATTGGTTTGACTCGCATTTATCTGCAAGTGTGGTCAATAAGATAACAGGGTTTCAAAAAGGGGTGTCGGATAGTATTCGCGACGGTTTTTTTGCCCTAAATAACATTGCCACCATGTGCATAAGCCTTTGGTATCTATTTGGTATTAATATAGTCGCTGCACTAGTTTGTCTCGTCTTTATGCTTATCTATATTCCTACGTTGTCCTTTCTGATGCACAAACAGATGAAGATGCAAAAGTTATACGTTGAGACAGAGCAAGAAACATCAGGCATTGTCAATGATTCAATTAGCAATGTTTTTGTGGTGAAAACCATTGGCAATGCCACGACGGAGCTCAAAGGAAGAATTAAGCCAGCCTTGAAAGAGTGGGCGAATGCATTAATTAAGATGTATCGCTATGATGCTTTTTACATCGATAATGCCGACACAGTCCTAATAACGGCCATGAGTGTTATGCAGGTATATTTCTTAATAGGACATTTTTATCAGGGCTTAATTACTGCAGGAGAGTTTACCTTTATTGCTATGAGTACGCTTAATATACACAGCCAGATAACCAGCTTAATGAACAAGGTGTTGTTTTCTATTAATCCAAGTATTGCCCGTATTATAGCATCTTATAATTATATTCACGGGAACATAGATGTGGTGGATAAAAAAGGCGCAAAGGTTCTAAAAAACGTTCAAGGGGCCATTGAGTACAGAGATGTTTCTTTTTGTTACCCCAAGAGTACAAAAAATGTTCTTTCTAGATTTAGTTTACAAGTTAAACCAGGCGAGAAAATAGGTATTGTGGGGTTGTCTGGTGCTGGTAAGAGTACGATAGTGAAGGTTTTATTGCGCTATTTTGATATTAGTCATGGTAGCATATGCATAGATGGCCATAGTATCCAGGATATTACACAACAGTCATTGCATGAGGCTGTTTCGATCATTCCGCAAGATATATCGATGTTCCATCGTAGTATAAAAGATAACCTTCGCATTGCCAAAGAAGATGTGACCGATGAGATGATTGTAGAGGCGTGCCGAAAAGCCAATATACATGAAGAGATTATGGCCACAGATTCTGGCTACGATACGGTGGTTGGTGAAAGGGGTGTGAAACTCAGTGGTGGTCAAAGGCAACGCATAGCTATTGCGCGTGCTATCTTAAAGGCTGCACCTGTGTTGATCTTAGATGAAGCAACCAGCAGTCTAGACTCAGTGACGGAAGATCTAATCCAAGCATCAATCCATCAGATATTAGAGGATAAAAAGAGCACGGTTATTGCTATTGCGCACCGCTTGTCTACTTTGAAACACATGGATAGAATTGTGGTGATGGACCAAGGTCAAATAATCGAACAAGGTAGTCACGCGCAATTAATCAAGAAGAAAGGTGGGCATTATAAGATGTTATGGGACAAGCAGTTGGTGTAGTAAACAAGGTTTGGATAGTCCTAGATAACAAATCTATAGATTCCATTCACAATGCAATAAAACATAAAAATAATTCGCCACAGTCTCTGCCTACACCTCTTATCAAACGCTTTATATTTGTAAATACTCAGCTAGTTAAGACTCGCGTGAGGCACGCTTCCTATCTGATTCATCAAGTAGTTTCTTACGAATACGAATATGATTTGGTGTGATTTCGACCAGCTCGTCATCATTAATGAAATCTAAAGCTTGTTCGAGTGTATAACGGATGGGCGGTACCAGTATGAGGTTTTCATCGGTCCCAGCCGCACGAACATTAGTCAGCTGTTTGCCTTTCAAGGGATTAACAACAAGGTCATTATCCTTACTGTGTATACCTATCACCATGCCGGTATAGACTTCCTCACCATGCCCAATAAAGAGTTTACCGCGCGGCTGAAGGTTATAAAGCGCGTATGCAAGGGCTTTCCCTTTGCCATTTGCGATTAAAACACCATTGTTACGCTGGCCAATTTTGATATCAATATGCGGTCCATAGTGACTAAAAACGCTGTGCATAATACCCGTACCAGAGGTCAGCGACAGGAACGTATTTCTAAATCCTATGAGTCCTCGTGTTGGCGCAGTGTACTGAAGTATAACACGGTCTTGCGTAGGCTCCATCTTTTCAAGGGTTGCTTTTCTCGCTCCAAGCTGTTCCATGATCGTGCCTTGGTGTTGGGTTTCTATGTCGATAACTAGGCTCTCATAGGGCTCTTGCTTCTTCCCGTCGGCATCGGTTTTTACAATAACTTCTGCTCGGCTTACCGCTAATTCGAATCCCTCACGACGCATATTTTCAATCAAGATAGATAAGTGTAATTCCCCGCGTCCACTGACCACAAATTTGTCGCTATTCTCTTCAAAAGCAACCCGAAGCGCAACATTGGTTTTGAGTTCATCTTCCAATCGATTCCGAATATTACGAGAAGTTACCCACTTACCATCCTGGCCCGAAAATGGAGACGTGTTTGGCTGAAAAGTCATACTCATCGTCGGTTCATCTACGGTTAGAGTGGGTCTTTTTTCTACGCAATCGATAGAGCAGATTGTATCGGAAATGCTAAGCGGATCAAGGCCGGTAACAGCAACAATGTTGCCCGCCGAAGCACGATCGATAGGGCTTCTTGAAAGGCCATCAAAACCAAGGACCTGGAGTATTTTTCCAGATCGAGTTTTATCATCTGGGCCGATGATGCGAACAGCTTGGTTCGTTGCTATACTCCCACGCTGAATACGACCTATACCGATGAGACCGGTATAAGTATCATAGTCAAGCTGGGATATTTGTAATTGTAACGGTCCCTGTTCGTCCACATTCGGTGGTGGTACGATCTTAACAATCATATCAAGTAGCGGATGCATATTCCCTTCTCTACAATCAGCATGATCGCTGGCATAGCCCTCAAGGGCAGATGCATAGATAACCGGGAAGTCAAGTTGCTCATCGGTCGCCCCAAGGCTGTCAAAAAGTTCAAAAGTTTGGTCCAAAACCCAGTCAGGTCGAGCGCCCGGCCGATCAATTTTATTGATTACCACAATCGGTTTAAAGCCCATTGCAAAAGCTTTTTGCGTCACAAAACGAGTTTGAGGCATAGGACCATCCACTGCGTCTACTAGTAGCAAAACCGAGTCAACCATATTGAGGATACGTTCGACTTCACCACCAAAATCAGCGTGCCCAGGGGTATCTAGTATATTGATGCGGATATCGTTCCAGCAAATGGAGGTGTTTTTGGCCAAGATAGTAATACCACGCTCTTGTTCTTGTGGGTTGGAGTCCATGATACGTTCTTGTTGTTCGTTTTTACCAAGCAACGTTCCGGTTTGTTTAAGAAGCTTATCGACTAGGGTTGTTTTTCCGTGGTCTACGTGTGCAATGATTGCGATATTACGAATAGCGTGCGACATATTTATAGTGGTATGATTAAATGAAGAAAATATTATAATATATTTCACGCGTGTTTGCAATGAAATCCCAAGGCAAAGCAACGATAGTTTATAGCTTGTTATAAAAAGTGGGTTCGTTTACCATAAAAATTATGATCTAAATGGAGATAGGGTGGAGATAACCAAACACATTTGGTATAGCGGTCACGTCCAAGGCGTATGTTTTCGTGCGCAAACAACTGATGTTGCTAAGTCTTTTGCTGTGCGTGGCTATGTAGAAAACCTCTCAGATGGGAGCGTGCATATTCACGTCAAAGGTGAGGCATCGGTCGTAGAAGATTTTCTGACAAAGGTAGAACAAACCATGGCGGGTCACATCACCAATCGTCAAGATCAAGATAGCCATGAAACGATTAGTGAGCCAAATTTTACCATAAGGTATACTTGATGCATCGTATCTTGTGTGTATGTCTGATTTGTATAGGCACGGTTAGCGTATTGGCAGAAAATAAACCGAGGGTCTTTTTTGGAATGTTTGGGGTGGCGGCACGGTCACTTAAATGGACATGGCCGGTTATAAAGCAGCGTATGATAGATCCTATTGAAAAGGCTGGTTACATCGTAGATATCGTCGTGATGAACAACGATACACAGCATGACTTAGTAGATGGGCATAAGCTTAATCAAAAAGATTTAGCACGGATCCCTGGTCGTATTATCTCTACGAGGCAAAAAGATATCGATCAAGCTATTACCACAGATTGTCGAGAACACCAACAATGCAGTCGGTGGATATACCATGGTAAAATACAACAAAATGCCTACCGTCAAATGTGGATGGAGAATAGACTGGGTGCGTATCTGGCCAAGCATGCATCGAAGTATCAATTAGCATGTGTAATAGGTCCGGATTTTTATCCGCTTGTTTCGTTATCACCTGAGGTTTTGCCAACACTTGTGCAAGCAGAAAAAATAGTAGCTGGGTTCTCGCAGTCGGATACGGATTTATTTGGCAAGAAAGGCTATAGTAACGGCTTTTATCTTGGTAGGCCAGATAGGGTCGCAAGTATTTTAAAGCGCTATGATGCCATCATGCAAAAAAAGATACCGAGAGACGCGCTCGATAACTACGAAACATTGGTTTATAAAGCATTTGAGCACGCTAACTTAGAAAGATTGGCACTTCCCATGCACTTTTGTAAAATGCGTGCGTCTGGACAGTGTCAATGGCAAGCTAATATTCGCCACTGTGATTGGTTGAGGGCCGGGCGATTTACCCAAGATTCGTCTTGGCAATTGCTTGGCAATGGGGTTTCGGAAAATGTAAATAAAAAAGAATTGTTTAGTAGCTGGAAAGCTTTAGATAAGGAAGGGCGATGGCAGGTGCAAATCAGCGGAGAAAACACGCTAATACAGCGACTGTGTAATGGGGTGTTGAGCCTAACAGGGTTTTAGCTTGGTAAAACTTACTCAGAAATTTTATGAAATTATGATGCTGATAGCCTTCTAGCAGAGTGATCATCCTCTTTGTGTTCGGTGACGGCGCTGTTATCGTTATTACAGGCGACCACACTAGATTCGTCGCTCGCAATTGGTCGGTGATCGGTATTGGGTGGTGAGGTATCACAAAGTAGATCGAGCAGTCGTGAAACATACAACGTATCGAAATATTGATCCTCTGCTGGGAGGCTTCGATGGGCTTGCTCTATCTCATCAGAAGTGAATCCCAATACAGTTAGACGGTTGCGGACTTGGAGGCGGGTGCAGGCAAATAGTCCAAATTGATGAATACTTGAGAAATGTGAGGATCTTCTTTCCAATAGGGTTAGCAGATTTGGCATGATTTCTCTCGTTCGAAGACCGAGTCTCTCTGTATCTGCTAGGCTTAAAGGAATACAAAGATTTTTAAGATTAACACGTAAGGTTTTTAGTATGCTATATGGGTGCCGATTTTTTGGGTTTGTAGAAAGATGGCAGTAAGCACGACGGGTAAGAGTCGTGTACATATTATTGCGCAAGAGTTTTTTAGTAGAATACCGGTTACATAATCGACGACTTATTTCGCACCTTCCAGGGTTCCAGGATTCTATTTCCCTAGACGTAAATGGTATGCTCGTTTCATCTATGAAGTATATTCGCAGATATCGGTCTAATGGCTCGGTCTTATCAGCTTCGTAAATCGGTAGTAAGTTATGATTACTACATGTACAGCCTGAACAGGTACTTAAAACCAAACAAGTCTTACCTTGATCGGTGCCTTCGTAAAGCATAGATTGATGACGAACATGATGAAAAAATCTATCGATTAAGTAAAAAACACTGGATTCTTCGACTTTATTGCCTCTGTCTTCAAAAAAACCACCCCAACTACAGGCGAAGTTTTGGACCATAACAAAAGGCATGCCAGCTTTTTCCCATATAGCCATAAGACTCTTGACATTCTCTGGAGAATACATGATTCTACAATGCACATTGAGGATCGTTATTTGCGGGCAGTGTAGCGAGGGACTTACATTAGTTCGTGTGTCACTAAGTGGGGTTATATCTAAAACTAAAACCGTTCCTCCCAGGCTAAGCACGTCTCGTATTGCTTGAGGGAACGATTG
>CAXGBK010000067.1:0-10284 GCA_964008345.1 uncultured Coxiella sp. | reverse complement strand
GTAAATGAAATGGTAACAAAAATAGATAAAAGGTGGCAGCGTTTAGCAAAATACACAACATATGCAGCATTATTTTTTGTGATTTACAGTATATCACTCACGATTCTAACCATACTACAACACGCGATCACGCCTTCTATGTACTTCTCGGTAAACATTCTATTATTCCCGATCATAGCACTCGCTGGAGTGCCTATATGCTTGCAGTATTTTGGGGCATGGCTCAGCTATAAATGTATGAAGCTCAGCTTAGAAGAAAAGCCAAATGGTGTTGCAAAAGATGAAAAAAAGAAGCAAGAGCGTTTTTCTCAGATTTTTACTTTTTTGAATCTAACACTAATCATGCCTCTATCTATTGCATGTATATCACGAGCTATACAGTATGGTATACCAGTAAGTCTAGATTTATTGTGGATATTTTTAACCGTTACGGTTTCCAATACATTATGGTTTTCTTTGTTATCAGATAAGTTATTAGATCCGTATTTGCAGCCAAATAGCAAAAAAGATAGCATTTCATGGTTAGAGGGGGTCAAAAGCTATGTAAGAAATGCGTTGCACGAACTAGAGCGTCTAAAAGATGGTTTGAAAAATGCAGTATTTGGTGATTTGGTCGAACAAACCCCCGAGTACTTCAGTACAGGATCATCAAGTACGCTATTTAACTATGTCCAGATCCCCATTGTGTTAACGAGTACCATCTACCACATCAAGCGTATGTTGTCTTACGATTCTAACACAGCAACCCGTTTAAGCATTGCCATTGGTAGGTCAGCAAGGTGCTTAGAGCAACTCAGTGTTTATACTTTTATGTTAGGTGGGTGTGCGTACGCTGCTTATGCTGTAGGTAGGCCTTTTGGGGGGTGGTTACTTCGTTGGGGTAATAGCTTCTATCGCGCACAAAAAGAAAGTCTACAAACGGTTGTAAATTATGCTAAATGGCTTGTCATTCCGGCTAGTTTAGCCTCTTGGGTCATCATGGTTTTTTCATGGCATCATCCGGTAGGTTGGGCATCAACAGGTTTGGCTGCACTAGCTGGGGTAGGCGTCACCACGGCATCGATATGGACAGGTGTCATACTGCATGCTGTTAAAGAAACGGTGATTCCTCATGACGAAAAAATGCGATTAGAACACACTTTTCAGCAAATGGCTTGGGTCCTAGGCGCTTACGTGGCATGGTTAAATGGTAGTTGGATTGTACCTTGGTGTGCCCTAGTTGCTGTTTGCGTTCCTGTGGTATCTGTGCTCGGTTCGTTAGACTTACTAAAGGAAAATGATAGATACGAAGGAAGAAAGCAAAAGGATAAAAGATTAAGCGGTTACGGTTTTTTAGGGTTGGTAAGAAGCGTTTTTGGTGCCGTAATTGGGTTTTTTCAGGTCCTATGGACGGGTAAAAAACCCAAAGTAAATACCAAAAGAAAAGCCAATGAGGTATCATCGAGTGGCATGGCTAGAGCAGATGCACAACCGGCATATTCTCAACCAAGTAGCCCTGCACCCAACCATCGATCTACATTCAGAGGCGGTTAGCGATCCATGAAAAAGCTTTTTGATCCTGAGCAATTATGCTACCATCAGAATCTGCTAAATCTAAGAGGCCATGCATGACGATAAAATCACAGCCAGCTAAAAGCCCAATATGGCGCAAAGATTTCCCTATTTTGTCTAGAAAAGTTGCTGGAGGGAAGGCATTATCCTACTTAGATAATGGCGCTACCAGCCAAAAGCCCATGCAAGTTATAGAGGCCATAGACACCTACTATAAAAGAAACAATGCTAATGTGCACCGAGGTATCCATGAATTGAGTGAAGTTGCGACCGCTGCATTTGAAGGTGCAAGGTCCTATATAGCTAAGTCAGTCAACGCCAAGAATCCTGAAGAATTGGTATTTGTACGCGGCTGTACAGAAGCGATTAATCTGGTCGCACAAGCTTTTCTCAAGCCAAGGCTGAATCCAGGTGATGAGATCATTGTAACCATATTAGAACATCACGCTAATATTGTCCCTTGGCAAATGGTCGCACAAGAAAAAGGGGCGAAGATAAGGGTGGTAATGGTTGATGAGGCTGGTTCGATTGATATCGATAGCTATGAAAATATGTTATCAAGCAAGACTAAAATGGTTGCGTTTTCTCATATTTCTAATGTTTTAGGAACGGTATTGCCCGTGAAGAGAATGGTAAAAAAAGCACATGCGTACGGGGTGCCTGTTCTCGTAGATGGTGCGCAATCCACGCCGCATATGTCCATTGATGTATCCGATATAGGTGCTGACTTTTATACATTTTCCAGCCACAAAGCTTTTGGCCCGACAGGAATAGGTGTTCTCTATGGCCAATATCATCACCTTGAGACCATGCCACCATACCAATCAGGTGGTGGGATGATAGAGCGCGTATCCTTTAGCCAACCAACAACCTTTACGAAAGCCCCATGGCGGTTTGAGGCCGGGACTCCAAATATAGCTGGTGCAATCGGCTTTGCAGAATCCTTTCGATACATTCATAGTATAGGCTATGAGGCAATCCATGCACACGAGCAGTACTTAAACAGTTATATGCATGATATGCTTGATCAATACAAACAAATCAAAGTTTTTGGCTCAACCAAAGACAAAGCGGCAATTGCCTCATTTAGTATAGAGGGCATCCATGCGCATGACATTGCCACCATTCTTAATAGTGAGGGCGTAGCCGTCCGAGCAGGGCATCATTGCACAATGCCGCTGATGGAATACCTAGGCCTCAGTGCAACCACAAGGGCTTCGCTCGCAATGTACAATAATACCGATGATATTGATGCGCTAGCACGTGGTCTAGATAAGGTTTTAGCGGTTTTTCATGGATGATTTAACATTGCTCTATCAACAAATGATATTGGACCATAGTCGCAATCCGAGATTTTTTACCAAGAACGAGGTCTGTACGAAGAATACATGTTACAATCCATTATGTGGTGATGAGATTAGCATTTATCTCCAGTTAGAGGGTGAGCGCATTATGCAGCTTAGTTTTCAAGGAAAAGGTTGTGCTATATGCATCGCATCAGCATCTTTAATGTGCGAAACATTACAAAATAGATCTGTAGTAGAAGTGCAGGATACATTCAAATGGTTTCAGGCATTGGTTAGTGCAGCGCCTACTCCAGATAATGCGATAGCAATCAAAAAACTAGAAGTTCTAAAAGGCGTTAGTCAATATCCCATGCGTGTTAAGTGCGCAACATGTTCTTGGCATGCACTGTTAGATGGTATCAAGGTCCAGAAAAAGGAGTAAGTCTATGTCAAAGCTAATCAGTCTATCAAAACGTGCAATAGCTTATTTGTCTGATAAGATGCATAAAGATCCACAAAAAAAAGCTATTTCAATTGCACTAAACAAAGCGGGTTGTGCAGGATATATGTACAGTATAACCCTATGCGATCATATTCCAGATGAGGGGAGCACAGAAGTTTTGGATGATTTGGTTGTTCATATTCCAACCGATAGTATCCCAAGAATCAAAGGTAGTGTATTAGACTATAAACAAGAAGGGCTTGAAACCAAAGCTGTTTTTACCAATCCAAATGTTACAACGGCGTGTGGCTGCGGCGATAGTGTGGAGTTGATCAAAAAGGATGCAGGAGATAGCTAGTATGTATAGAGATAATCCCTATGGTGGAAGAACAATCCTATTAGAGCGAGATTGCGAAGGATTATTGATCCCACATGGTCATCCATTGATGTTGAATCAGGGCTCAGCGGTTAGGATAACACAGGCATTAGGGGATAATTTTACCGTAGAAGTGCAGGGTAATCTGGTTTTGATCTTGGGAGATGACCGAGATGCGTTGGGTTTTGAGCCTATATTGGAAGAGCAGCATGCTCTGCTAGTCGATCCAGATACTGCATTAGCAGAAAAATGCTGGTATCAAATGAAGCGATGCTATGATCCTGAGATTCCTGTCAATATTGTTGATTTAGGGTTGGTATACGATTGTAAGGTGATTGAAAAACCAAACGTTAAGCATCACCATGTCGATGTAACCATGACTTTGACGGCGCCAGCATGTGGTATGGGACCTGTAATTATAGAAGAAGTTAAGAGAAAGATTTTAGCATTAGATGGCGTGGAAGGCGTTGAAGTGCACTTAACATTTGAGCCGCCATGGAGTCGTGAGAATATGAGCGCAGCAGCAAAGCTACAGCTTGGGATGCTATAAGGGGCTTTTTAGCAGTGTGAATTGTGCAATTTCAGCATAATCGTGTGCAAAACAAGCGCGTGCAAAAGATAGCATAAATTGCCACATTCTAATTTCTCGATCGCTAAAACCGAGTTCATGAGAATCGTATCTACGGGTGGTGAGGTTGCTGTGCCACAACCGAAGTGTATTGCAGTAATCGTCATTCATTCTAAATTGGTCAACTAAGCTAAAGTAGGGAGAGAAAGACTTTTTAAGGTGGTCGTGCGCGCCAAAATGGTGATTAGGAAATAAGTGTTTTAAAATAGGATATTGTTGCCATGTATGGCAACATAGTGTCGTTTGAATGAGTACTTTACCACCAGGTCGAAGCAATCGATGGATTTTTTTAAAGTAGTCGCCCCATTGTTTGGGCGGAATTAATTCCAGATGCTCGATGCTAACAACGGCATCATAGCAGGCAGAGCCATCGGGTAAGCTGTTGAGAAATATTTTGTAAGAGCCGGGTGTTAGTGTGTTTTCTAATCGTTGCTTTGAGAAGCTGGCTTGATCATGGTGATGGCATACCCCATCTACAGCCATGCCTTTTTCAATAGCCAGTTCCATAAAGCTTCCCCAAGCCGCATGGATATCGAGTATCGTATGCGTGCAGGATGTTTGGATTTGCCGGAAAACCCTCTGATGTTTTCGGCGTTGGGCTAGGTGTAGATGATTAATTTGTGATGAATCAAATAATGCGGCGGAAAAAGTCATACTTGAGTCAAGAAATTGGGTGAAAAAATCGTTCTGGACTTGCTTATTGGGGTATCTAGTACGGTTTTGTGACAGTGGAGCAAACATATTAAGCAGATATTTACGAAGGCTGGTAGGATTTTTCGTGAGAGGGCTGTGGGTTGGAGAAAGGACGCGGTAGAGTAGTTTGTAAAGATTGTCGCAGGTCCACTTTGCATCAATATAAGATAATGCCAGGCTAGGTAGATCATGATGAAGGCATGCATCAAGAGAGTGGGTGTCATAAACCGTGACGATGAAGTATTCCGGGTGGTTCGATGATCCATAAGATATTACTGCATCATCCGGGAGTTTAATCTTGGCATGAAGATCAGTGACGCCATCAAGCCATTTAGATATAGCATGTCTTTTTTTATGGGTCATTGTTCTTGTGGTCATTACACAGGTCCTTATTAAGTTATGTAGTGTAGAGCAATCTTTTGTACTAGGTTGGTTGCCTGTTTTCCCAGTCTAGACGGGTTGTTATCGTGTATTAGCGGTCCAGTAAACCAAACATTGCCAGTGCCCTGTAGGTTTTCTAGTTCTGATCTGGCTTTTTCAGTTTGATCGTTACATATGGGAAGGTGCGCGATGGTTCTTTTGATAATATACTCAGGTGGAATATCGATAAAAGGATCATGACTTAAATATATGGGGTCTTCTGAACAGATGTTATGAAAGCATTTAATATTGAAGTTTTTGTTGGGTTTAGATGCATGCTTAGATCGATCATAGTAACACGTATGCTGGTAGTTATGCCGTGTATCGGATGGTGCCAATCCAGACCACCGATGTAGAATATACTCACAAGCTTCATAAGAAATCGTATGTAGTGCGTGAGAGAGGTTCTTGGGAAGGTTGGCATTGAGCGCATGTCGTGATTTTGAAAAAATAACGTGGTCTACTTCTAGTTCTCCGCCCTGTTGGATCTGCAGTGAAATACCATCGGGTTGGATTTGGGACCTAACAATGTTTGATGAGAAAAAGATAGGGGCTTTGAGTTTTCTACATAGACTTCGTACCAAGTCAAGGCTGCTGCCCTCTAATCGACGCCATGATTGTTTTGGGGTTGGCGCTCGAGACTTGGTCGCTTGTTGCCAAGTAGCGTAGTAAGGAAGGTTTTTCGGGTTGATCAGGCCGCTAAATTGCTGCCAATACTCCATGGACAGCAGATGTCCTGGGTTATCAGCTAGGATTTCCAAAAGATTAAAGGCTTTAGCTTGCTTTGGATTGGATCCATAATCGATAAATTGCGTGGCCAGATCTGTTGGTATGCAGCGGGTTTTAAGTTTATGGAGATAGCTATGAAGTTCCTTCGAGTGTGTTTTATCATAGTAAAACGGCGACATATCTATATCATTCTTGATACCATTTTCTTCATAACATATATTTTGACAGAAGCCCTCTAAACTATCAGATTCCTCGAAAATATAAACATCAGCTTTATCTTGGAGTAGCCATGCACAAAGCAAAGAAGACAGATCGGTGCCAATTACAGCGATTTTCACTAAAAAAGCCTTCTGTAATAAGATGCCTTAGGCATCAGATAGCACATAGGCTTTTTCAATAACATCAGGACTTTCAACGCTCCCTGATCCTAGAGCACCACGCTTAATATTATCAACAACTTCCATGCCTGTGAGGACTTTACCAAAAGCAGTGTATTGGCCATCGAGATGTGGTTGATCAGAAAAGCAGATAAAAAATTGACTATTTGCAGAGTGAGGTGAAGCCGCACGCGCCATAGAAACAACGCCTCGTTCATGTTTTACATCATTAAACTCCGACTGTAAATCAGGATAATCAGATCCCCCAGTCCCATCTTGATTTTGTCCATCACCAGTTTGTGCCATAAATCCATCGATGACCCTATGAAAAGGGCAGCCATCATAAAACCCTTCGCTTGCAAGCATTTTGATTCTCTCAATATGATTGGGCGCCTTGTCATTAAGCATGGCTATTTCAACTTTTTGGCCATTTATTTCTAAAACAACGATATTTTCAGGGTCTTTTTCCATTTTTTGCTTCCTATCTATCTATTAATCAACAATCCAGCCGCGGCCTTCTGTACGACATGCAACACCACGCCTTACACTACGGCGACCATCCATATAAACTACGAGTTTAAACCGTCTACAAACCGTTGTGCCACGACGAAATGAAGGCTCTGGAACCATTTCATATCGCGACCCTGCATCGGGGTCTTTCCATGCTACACTACGGCTGGATGGCTTAGTCTCAAGAACCCAAGCCATCTTTTGCTGGTTTTTCTTATCAATGTCTTTTCCGATCTCCCCGCCAATATAGCTACCCGCTAGTGCGCCAACAACCGTTCCTAGTGTTTTGTTGCTTCCCGCGGCGCTGTTACCGATGCTTGCGCCAGCAATACCCCCTACGAGCCTGCCTAAGTCGCGATTAGAAACGTCAGGGTTGTCACACCCTTGTAGTAAAAACAGAGCAGAGAGTAGTCCAATGAAGGCGTGTGATCTAGAAAGCATAAAATAACCATAAGATAAATCGATAAATACATCATATCTGTTAGGGTGAAATTGTCAATTACATAAAAAGAAAAATCATAAAATAACCAAGATGCACTTTGATTTTAGTCTTGTAGGTGAGTTGAGAATGCTGTTATGCTGTCACAGATTAGTAGTGGGTATTATAATGATCAAAGTTGTAAGTTGTAATCTTAATGGGATTCGTGCAGCGAAACGCAAAGGTTTCTTTGAGTGGATGGAAGAAAAAAAACCAGATGTGGTCTGTCTACAAGAGACTAAAGCTGACCAGAGCATTATGGCTTCTGGCGCATTCGATATACCAGGATACCATCTTGCGTATCATTCCGCAGAGAAAAAAGGATACTCAGGTGTGGCGATTTACTCCAAATTAAAGCCGCTTAAGATCACAACAACAACCGGCCACGAGAATATGGATAGTGAGGGACGGTTCATTATGGCTGAATTCCCAAGTCTTACGATTGTGTCTTTGTATTTACCATCAGGAACCAGTGGAGATGAGAGGCAGGCTATAAAAATGGCATTGTGTGAACATTTTTATAACGATTATCTCCTACCACAGATGGAGAAGCAAAAAACCATTATTTGTGGAGATTGGAATATTGCGCACAAAGAGATAGATCTTAAAAACGCAAAGCAGAATATGAAAAATTCAGGTTTTTTACCAGAGGAAAGGGCTTGGCTAGATCAGGTCTTTGATCAAGCTGGATGGTGTGATGCATTTCGGGTACGCAATCAGGATCCTGGGCAATATACCTGGTGGAGTTACAGAGCGCGAGCTAGAGAAAACAATGTTGGATGGAGAATCGATTATCAAGTGGTATCTCCAGATTTGAAGACAGCTGTAGCGAACGTGGAGATCGTAACACAACCAATGTTTTCCGATCATGCGCCACTTGTTATCGATTACGCGCGGAGTTTAGAGTAAGATGGCTAAGCGAGATCAGTACAAGCAGCCAGCTGTTATCATATCATGTTCCATACATGCCATAATTATTTGTAGTATGTTATTGCAGACTCTACATTTTACTAAAAAAGACCAATTGGTTCCTAAGGGAAGATCTATAGATATAGGTATTGTTCGATTAAATAACCTTAAGCCTGCAAAGACAAAACCGGATCTAAAGTTAACTAGAGATACACCAGTCAATGTTATAAAAAAAAGAGCCATAGACACAAGTCGTGCCAAACAAGCAGATAAAAATCTTGCTACAGCAACAAAGGTTACCTTAAAAAAGCAAAAAGTGCTGGTGCATGAAGCGCCACTTATCAAGAAAACCAAAACGGTAATACCCGCAAAAAAAGTGACTCCAGTGCCAAGTGGTCATGATAAGCGCGCGAAGAATCATGGATCAATAGGGGTGAAGGATATTGCTTTAGCTAAGACAAAGCAGGAGGCTCTAAAGCAAGCTAAAGAAAAAAAACGACAAGAGAATGAACGGGCACAAGCAATGGAAAAAAAACGAAAGGCTATTATGGAGAAGCAAAAGCAACAAGCACTAGCAAAAAAGAAAGCAGAAGCCTTGAGACAGCAGGCGATCATTACCAAACAGCAAGAACAGGACGCTAAAGATTTAAGCCTAGCAGGTACTATTATCCAAGACCACATTAAGCAGTATTCCAGTTTTCCAGAAGGGCACGCATCTGATCAGAAGACGCAGCTAGAGTTGTGGTTAAAAGAGGATGGAATGGTGCAAAACGTAAAGGTTGTGAAATCATCAGGTAGCCCAATACTTGACCGGTCGGCTATAAACGCAGTTTACAGATCTCAGCCTATTCCATTGTCCAAGAAAAAACATATACGTAAAGAGTCGCTCAATATTAGGCTGAGTATATCTTCAAAAAAGCAGACATAAACATATCGATACATGGTGATCTTATAACCCTACAAATAAAGAAGAAGCCGATTAGGAGGTGGGTCTAATCAAGATCAACCAGCCGAAGGCACGAATACGGTTAAGTTTGATGCACTCCATAAGATATAAACTATGAAGAAAGCAATAAGCAAACTTGGAGTGATGCATCCTATCTTTGGATAAAGAGCGGAAGACTATGTGCCAAAATGATGCATGATGCTTGTATTTATGAAATAAAAACAGGTATTTTTATTTTTTTATACTATAATCAATACAATAAATAGAGAGGGAATTTATATGCCAAAAAGAAAAATAGTCAAAAATCTTAGAGAAATTAGTCACAATCCAAAAAAATTAGCGGAAGCAAGAAGTCGCCTACTTGCTCTACTAGATTCTACCAGCGCAGAAAGTAAGTCTGAAGCTTATCAAGGTCTTGCTATGATTGCACAGTACGAAAAAGACTATAAACAAGCGATCACACTAATCGAGCAAGGCCTAAGTATGGAAGGACAAAGGGAAATATCTAAAAATAAACTCACCTTGTGCTTAGCTGATCTTCATAACTTTAGTATAGGTGATCAAAAAAGTGCAATACCTATCTATCAATCGCTACTGGAGGCTACTGATCATACGCGTTTAAAAGCACTTATAGCACTCGGTAATCTTCGTTATACAGACAATGATCGTTATAAAAGTCGAAAAGATCTATATTTACATGCTTTAGAAATTATGGGGCCCTCCGGTGATCCTACGATGAAAGCGCAAGCGATGTTGGGTTTAGCTAATGCTTGCCAGGGGGATGATACTTATGAAGAACAAAAGAATTGGTATTTACAAGCTTTGGGTGTTTTGGGAGAAAGAGGGCGTGATGATTTGCGTATCAAGGCTTATGTAGGGATAGCAAATATTTTTTACAAGACTAGAGATAACCAAGCTGCTTTAGGTTACATCGAATCG
>CAXGBK010000066.1:0-14311 GCA_964008345.1 uncultured Coxiella sp. | reverse complement strand
TGAAGGAACTAAAGAAGCAGCTAAGACTGGTACAGAAGCTGAAGGAACTAAAGAAGCAGCTAAGACTGGTACAGAAGTTGATGCTGATAAGCAAAACGGGAAAACACCTAATGCATAAAAATGCTAACAGCGTGATATTTACAAGAAAGGCCCTCAAAAGAGGGCCTTTTTTATTATCTATGATAAAAAAGTTAGCTGGAGGTGCGAGAAAAGAGTTACAATAAAGCCGATTCATTTACCCCAATCGCTGTAATATCGGTTGCACATTTAGATAGGATTATCTAATCTGATAGGTGTTGGTGTTTAATGGAGAACTAAATGTTCGATGAGGTGAAGTCGTTTATTTTAAACAGCTGTATAGATTCTATTACAAAAGGTCTTCCTGAAAAAGATCATGCGGATTTTAGGGTGTTTGCAAACAAATGGTATCAACACCTTGATATGCAATATAAATTAACACTTGATCCATCAGATGCCAAATTGTTTTTAGAAAGGAATTGGCAAGCATTACAAGCCACAAAAAAAGTGTATGATACATTACACGTCGTAGACGTATCAACCATGGACTACAACAAACAGCAACAGTCTTATGTGAAGTCTATAGATTTTATAAGTAAAAACCAGTCGTTTATAGTAGACAGCCTGATTGTATGTACGGAGCAAAATAACTGGGCAGTTCATAAGTATTTTTACATTGCTATGCCAATTGTTCGAGATGCAGAAGGTTGTTATCTAGGGGTTGATGAATCACAGTCACAAAAGAATATGGAGACTTTCTTCATGTTGATGTTAAAATCATCAGCTCAGTCTACAGAACTCTCAGAGCTTAAGAATAAATTTAACTTGGTGCTCGAAGACATTAATGCCGTCAATCGTGATTTCTCTGAGATGAAAAAAAGTTTAGTCTCCGTCAAGGAAAATTGGCAAGCCGTCAAATCACTTGCAGAAAACTATCAGTCGACTATCACGGAATTAACATATTTTATCGATTGGCTAGAGCAGGGGAATTTTATATATACAGGTACAAGACAGTATAAACTGACCAATACCGATTCTGAGGCTCTACTAAAAGCGGTGCCTCAAAAGTCTCTAGGCTTATTCTCTATCCCAAGAAACGTTCACAAATCAACTCGCCCACTACTGCAAGATAGTAATAAAGATGATGCGTTTTCCTATAAAAAACTGTTTTATTTTACAAAGACCAACATGAAGTCAACGATACGTGCAAGCGTTTATTCTGATATGATAGGAATGCGACTGTTTTCGCAGGATGGTAGCATCATTGGTGAATTACGATTGGTAGGATTGCTTACCGAGTCATCACGAAACACTAAGCTAACTGACGTTCCACTGATAAGAGGAAAAATAGCTGAAACGTACAATAGTGCAAAGCTACTTTCCCATTACCACCGTAAATCGCTGGCGAGAATACTGGATAACTTGCCGAGACAGGAGCTGTTTCAAGCAAAATGGGAAGACTTATATCGGGTAGCGCTGAATCTATTAATGACGCAGGGCACAAGTAGGGTAAGAGTTTTTCTGCGTGAAGATTTCTTTAAATCATTCACCACGGCTATTGTTACGATTCCATCGATTTACTTTGTTCGCTCTACGCCAGTAGAAATTCGTGAAATATTCAAATCAGCATTTAATTGTAACGAGATCGATATATCTCTGAGTTATCCGATGACAAACTACATTATGGTTTATTACACGATACAAGAAAAAATAACCATAGACTCCGGTATGCTTGAGCAAAAGATATGTTGGGCGGTTCTACCTTGGCAAGACAAGATTGAAATCGAGCTTACCCAGCACTATGGGACAAAAGATGGTGCAAAATTGGCCAGGAAGTTCGGCAGTATTTTATCAAAAGGCTATTTGGCAAACGTATCGTGGGGACAATTAGTAAAGGATATTGAAAACATGGTGGTGCTAGGGAAGAGCAAAAATATGCACTGCGTTCTTGAACATTGTGAAGAAGAATTTGAGGGCAAGGAAACATCCCTATTACGGATATACATGTTAAATACAGACTTTGTACTATCAGATATTGTTCCAATACTCGATAATATGGGGGTTATGTCACTTAGACAGAGAAAGTATGAGTTTAATAACGATCATGATCACTACCGAATAATGAATATATCCATTACCGCAAAAGAAAGAGTGCTTTGTTTGACAGGCGTACGGGCACAAGAATTTCTGAATGCATTAATAAATATATTGGATGGGCAATATACAAACGATTGTCTTAATATCCTATTATTAATGATGGATACAACCGTAGCTAAGATAGACATTATACGTACCTATATTGCTTATCTAGAGCAAATACGCTGTGATTTTAGTGCAGAATTTATGCGTGAGGCCATTATAACTTACCCGAATTTAACCGAGATATGGCTAAGACTCTTTACACAGCGGTTTGAAACAAAAATAGTGCCAACTTCGAAAAAAGAACAAACCGAAAAAGACTTTTGTGACGAACTCAATAATATTTCTCTACTCAATCACGAAAAGGTTTTTAGGTTATTGCATGAATGTTTATTTGCAACCGTTCGAACCAATTATTTTTTGGTTAACAAAACATGTATTGCATGTAAAATAATGCCAGAAAGAATATCTATTATGCCACATCCAAAACCAAAAATAGAGACCTTTATCTATGCGAAGCAGGTCGTTGGGACACATGTTCGAATGGATAATATTGCAAGAGGCGGCATACGTTGGTCTGATCGGGCTGAGGACTACCGCACGGAGGTATTAGGGTTGATGCAAGCGCAGCAGCTTAAGAACTCTGTTATTGCACCAGAGGGTGGTAAGGGCGTGTTTTTTATACGGGAAATGCAGAAAAATCGAAGTGCTGCTGATCAGGCGCTAGAATGCTACAGAATATTCATCCATGGATTGATGGATATGAGTGATAATATCAAAGATAGTAAGTGCACAAAGCTAAAAGCCATTCGTAGATATGATGGCGAGGACCCTTATTTAGTTGTTGCAGCCGATAAAGGCACGGCCACATTCTCAGATTATGCTAACGATATAGCGCTACAAAGAGCATTTTGGTTAGGGGATGCATTTGCATCAGGTGGTAAACACGGATACGATCATAAAAAAATTGGGATCACCGCAAATGGCGCCTGGCAATCACTTGATTGGCATATGAAAAAGCTTGGTGTGTCCATAAAAAAAGACGATATAACGATGATCGGTATTGGTGATATGAGTGGTGATGTTTTTGGTAATGGCTTATTATACTCGAAAAAAATCAAACTGCTGGCTGCATTTGACCATAGACATATATTCCTTGACCCTAATCCAGACCCACTGCAATCGTATAAAGAGCGCGAACGCATATGTAAGTTAAAGCGTTCTAGTTGGAATGATTATAGTCCCCAACACATATCAAAAGGCGGTGCTGTTTATCCTAGAGCAGAAAAATACATTAGTTTGAGCAAGCAAGTAAAGGAGATGTTAGATATTGACGAGGTCAGATCAACACCGGATCAAATCATCCAAGCAATATTAAGAGCAAAAGTAGATGTAATATTCAACGGTGGTATTGGAACTTATATCAAATCCAGCGACGAACTAGACGAAGATGTAGGCGACACAAACAACAAAGAGTGTCGTATTAGCGCAGATTCAGTTCGAGCAAGTTGTATAGTCGAGGGAGGAAATCTAGGGATAACGCAACGAGGTCGCGTAGAGTATGCATTAGCGGGTGGTTTAATTAATCAGGATGCGCTTGATAATTCTGGTGGCGTGCTATGCTCAGATTTTGAGGTCAACATAAAGATCTTACTCAATACACTGGTCTCCAATGGAGCAATATCCTATCATAAGCGTAATCAACTGCTATCAAGATACCAGAAAGATGTGATACAGTTAGTCCTAACTAACAATTATCTACTAAACCTAAATATCACCATGGTTTCTCTTCAAGCCAAAAATAAAATGCCTATAATAGTAAGATATATACAGTACTTATACCGTGAAGGCATAGCAGACATGAGTGTAGATCACCTGCCATCAGAAAAGATAATCAAATCAAGAATGGCAAACAATCAGGCATTAACAAGGCCAGAGATCTCAGTGCTACTTTCCTACGCTAGAATAGAGTATATCAAGACATTAACAGGATCAGATCTGGTAAAGGACCCTGCCTGTCTACCATTTTTATACAAAGCATTCCCAGATGAATGCGCCAGTCACTATCAAGAATGCTTGCATAAACATCCATTAAGAAATAGGATCATTGCAACAAAACTGGGTGGTTTTTGCATACGAATAATGGGTTTAACCTATGCAAAGCAGATGGTCGATGAGTTAGGTTGTACACTAGAGTTGGCTATCAAAGCATTTATCATTGTTATTAATATATTTGAGCTACAAAAAAGCATTTATTGCCTGGATCAGCAAAAAGAACTTCTTCTAACGCATAGAGCATTACTTTTCGATAGCTACTTAAATATTCGTAGTGCTGCTCGTCATATGGCCGCCTGGATGGTCGTAAATAAGGAGGCTTTGTTATGCGAATCCATTGATTGTGCAGTAAGTAATTTTAAAGATCACGTTATAATAATGAAAAGTAAAATTGAGCAATTTAACAGTGAGGAATCTAATGATCAACGTCGAAAAACGAAAAGATTGATGTTAGAAGCAGGGATTTCAAAAGGTTGTGTGGAAATTGTGGCAGCTGTCGGATCTTATGTAAATATGTTGCCTATCATCGATGCTTGGAATAGGAATAACAAAATAGGCTTGATTGATTATGCAGCATACCACAGTGCATTATATGAGAGATTACGTATTAAAAGGTTGGTGGAGTTTATAGATAACTACAGTATTACAAGTTTATGGACGCAAATTGGTAAAATACAAATGTTATCTGATATCGATAAAATAGCGTACAGCTTAACCAAAAAGCTGCTTGATATTAACATGATTACGCTTGATAGCTCTAACATCCGTACAAGCGTTGAAGACATGATGTCTCCATTTAAAGAGCAGGAAGACAACTGGCATCAAGTTATAGATGATATAGCCATATTAACAGAAAAGGACTTTGCTATTTTTACGGTTGTTATGAACAAACTAAAAGACCTCCACGAAGAATTATGTGCAAACAAAATAGCGAGTAAATAGATGAGTATAATAATTGGCATTGACCCAGGGTCCATATACACAGGATACGGTTTAATCGAAGTGGATTATCGCAGTAATAAAGCAAAACATATAGACAGTGGTCGAATAGCATGTGGTCGAGGCGCGTTTCAAAAACGCTTACAGATATTACACAAGGAGTTATCACTTATTATGCAAAATTATCAGCCTGATATGGTTGCTATAGAGGACGTTTTTGTCCAGAAAAACCCCATGTCTGCGCTTAAATTAGGGCACGCCAGAGGCGTAGCGATATTGGCATGCATGCGCGAGGAGTCCAAAATATATGAATACTCGCCTAGGCAGATAAAAAAAACGGTGACAGGCTACGGTGCTGCAGAGAAAAAGCAAGTACAATTTATGATAAGGGCCATGCTTGGTTTAACCTATTATCCAGTTGTAGATGAAGCAGATGCACTTGCGGTAGCCTTGACACATATGGCTTATGCGAATAATCCAATAAGTGCATTAGATAGTAAAGAGAGGTAGATCATGGAAAATAAGTTGAAGAAAGTCTATAGGGCATATGCCAAAGCAGCCAGAAGTTTCGACGTGCACTATGACGGCAGCCATGAAGAAAATCATGCCCTACAGCGTGTCATAGAAAAGCATGGATTACTAAAGAGGCAAAAACAGGTACAACAAAACACTGATAACACAAATGACCCGCTGTCTATCTTTCAGAGTAACGGTCCTGGTGCAGCCTTAGAGATACATCACTATTCTGATAAAACGCTAGGCGTCAGTGCGATCATTCTAGCAAAGATAAAAGAGCTTATTGAGCTGAAGGGTACAAATAAAAGTATGGGCGATATTAATCGATGTATACAAATGTTGGCAGATCCTGCGTATGAATTACCGGTAGAAATGATGGGTGATATTGTATTTAAGTATTTAATAGACAGATTGAATAGGATGAGCCCGCAGCAAAAAAAAAGCGACGATGCAGAAAAATTAAAAAAACAGGTAGAGCATCTCGAATTCATGAAAAAAGAGATCATCCAAACAGAAAATTACACTAAGAGGGTCGCTGCTGTTGCCGGTTATTTAGCCTTATGTGAAGATAAAGAAGCGTTATCAACCGACACAAGGGCTATCGTAAGCGAAAGTTTGAGGGATTCTTCAGTAGCGTATAGCACTATGCCCGTGACATCGTGGATGTGGCGCAATCCAGATTACCCATACAGTTGTAGCCGTGGGTTTGTAGAAAGGCTAGAACAGGGTATAGCACAACACATACTATCAACCAGTACCAACAGTGCGCAGCTGACAGATAATATGATACAGATGCAGCAATCGATATTTCTTGATAATCCAGAAATATCAGCCAAAAGTAAAGCCACTTCATATCTCAATATTTTGATCAAAAATACGATTATAAATCTTGAGGGTGATAACCTAGAGGAGATAAAGACACGCTATTGTAAATACAGTCCGTCAAGCACTCTGGTAGGGCTGCAGCAGTTACAAGTTCGCGTCCAAGAAACACAGACCATACCTTTTGACAACCAAGGAAAAAGTGCCTTACAGCAACTTTCACATAAACTCTTTATACAGGCTATGAAGTTAGAGGTATCATGTACGGAAACACAAACCAAAAAGGTGACAGATGATTTTAAAAAGGACTTGAAGGAACAGATAGACTATTTAAGTGAAACACAACATGTGCGTTATGATTTTAGCGAACTAAAAAAAAAGTTAATAGATCCTATAGATGAAGCCATTCAAGCGCTTTGTATGGGATTCCCTGCAGAGGTTTTATTGTTTGACGGTGACGAAAATCAGTATAGGGCATGGCTTGTACGTGTTATAGATGATTTTTTATCACAGCTGATGTTTGTGCATAACTGGGAGGGTTTTTTTTCTGATAATGATCCATGTCTAAAGTCAGGTTATCAACAAGATACCGTTAACCAGCATGAGCAATCGTTAAAAAACCAAGAGGAATCTATCCTAGAGTGTTGGATGGCAGAAAGCGAAGTAGCAGAGCCTGAATCCGTTTTATTTTTCTTACAGCATCCTAGCTGTCACACATCCAATAAGATAAAATCTGCATTAGAGTCAGTTGCCGAATATGTTATTTCTGATCCAAAAAGATTATTGCAAGTGGATGTAAGACTATGGGATTCATTAGTAGATGTATATCTCCGCAGCGATGCCATTAAAGTTCAAATAGAAGAAGAAGGTGATGGCGTAACCCGAGATAAATTAATAGAAGTGCTCATAATCTGTGGTAGTAATACGCAAAATAGCGAGTTGCAAGATGCAGTTTTAAAGGAAATTAAAAACTATGGTATTGCGTGGGAAGACAAACTTAGGATGGCTATTGAATACGACTTTGATGTATTAATCGATCAATCTATGCAAATTGATATAGAGATAGACGCCATTGCAGATAAGCTAAAACAACTATTAGATGCAGTGTTGCAGAGCAATCAGGAGCGTGTAATGAAGCTATTGCATGATAAAGCGATTTCAATAGGGATTGAAGATGATAACTGCCGATCTATGCTACATTACATGGCAATGATGAGAAGTTTTCATTATATCCCTAAAGGACAAGATGAACCTTATTTACAGAATTTAATAACAAAGAAAGATAGCCTCGATAAAAGCCCACTAGACTTGGCTATCGAGGCCAATAATGAACATGCAGTTACATGGATGATAGAGAAGAGTAAAAAAACGACGGTTGACTATACCATGATAGTGCGTGCAATAAAAAATTTTAGTGCTGCATCTGTGGTTTTTAAAATGATTGCCAATAATCCAGCATTAGTTAATATGAAAAACAGGAAGAATAGAAAGCCATTAACCCATATCGCTATAAGCGATGGCCGAATGGATATCCTCAATTATTTATTAAATCAGGGGTATGGATGGAGTAAACGTGACGCAGAAGGAAAGAGTATGATCGATATTGCGATAAAACACGATCAACATGAAATACTTGGTTATTTACTTTGCTTGATGTGTAAGCAGGGGTATGAAAGCCCAGACACAGATAAATGGGTTAGAAATGCTATCAATGCTGATAAGCCAGGTATCTTAGATACTATTTTTACAAATATCCCAGATTACATTAACAGCATCTTGCTAAAAAATACGACACTGCTTATCTATGCAATTAACGTGAGTGCCTCATTTGCAGTAATAAGCTCGATGGTCAAAAACGGTGCCAAAGTGAACACTGTGAATAATGATAACCAAACACCATTACATCTTAGTGTCATGAGCGGGCGGGTTGATCTGGTAAAATTGCTACTTAGAAATGGTGCAGTAACAAATAAGCAAGATACTAGTATTGCGAAAAAGTATCAGCCAATCATAACGGACATACCAAATGGATTATTTTCAAAAGAAAAGAAAAAAGATAAAGCATTGGTGGCGCTTCACTATGCGGCACTCGAAATGAGTATGAAAAGTGCAGACGAGATCATCAACTACGAACGGACTAGATATGGCAAGGTGGATTCACTGTATAAGGAGACAGAATTAGGCCTAACCCCTTTACATTATGCCATCATGAAAAACGATAAAGATATGGTTTCTAGGATGTTAGATGAGATGGATATAAATAAAATTGCACAATTTACAGTATCGATTATTAACACAGCAGTATGTTATCGTAACTATGACATATTATGCTGTATTTTACGTTTGCCAAACGCAAGTATCTTACTTCAAGAGAAGAGAAAGGTTAGGGGAGTGATTGAGAGGACAAAGAGGCAAGGTCATGAAACAGAGCCGGTAGTAGAATATCTCAATAGAATCTATTATATCTACACTGAGGGTGACCAAAATATTATAGAAAAATGCTCAAAGTCAGCGTGCAAGACAAGCAGAAGTATATAAATAAAATATGATTACGCAATCAAAAAGAGGGTCATTCATCGGCATCATAACGCATGACTTCGGCAATATAGTCTTGAATAAGGACCATATTTGTAATCGGACTAAATCTTCGCATAGGTTTACCATTTGCATCGACTAGGAATTTTGTAAAATTCCACTTCAGTGACCGTGTGCCGAATATACCTGGGCAGTACAATGAGAGGTATTTAAATAGGGGATGTGCATGCTCTCCGTTTACATAGATTTTTTGAAATATAGGAAACGATACGATACGACATTCCGTATGATAAGCATGTAATTCTTCATTATCGAGGGGTTCTTGTCTAAACTGATCGCTTGGGAAGGCTAAAACCACCAAACCTTGGTCTTTGAGTGCCTGATAACAATTTTCCAGTTCTTGCAACTGCTCACTAAAGCCACACTCAGAAGCAATATTAACAATTAGTATGAACTTGCCCTTGAAGGCGTCCATGCGAATTATCTTGCCATCTACAGTGCAGAGGTCAAAATCGTAAATGTGAGATTGCTTATCCATGCAGTTATTATAGTGGATATAATTTTTTTTGCTCAGAAAAAATTAAAATTTGTAAGAATTGCCAGAAACAGACTGGATAGATTCGGCTGCATCTAGTAGAGACTGCTTGCAATCCATTGGGTGCCAGTCAAGAATAGACTTAGTGAGACGACAGTCGAAGCGCTTATTTAAATCAAGATACTGTTTTGCCATAGCAATCTCGTTATCAAACAGCGCCAAAAAACGAATAACAATATTGGGAAGCGTAAAAGAAGGGGCGTATCGATAGCCGTTTTTGCGAAGAATAGTGGCCATTTCGGCTATCCAAAAATTCTGATCAGCCATAATAAGGCGTTTATTAGCTGCCCCGGTATTTACCAGCGCACGTATATGCATGGCTGCAACATCGCGAACATCGGTAAGCGCAATGTTAATATTTGGGCTCCCTGGAAGCTGTCCGGAGATGAGTTTATGGATAATCATATTCGAAGTACTAATTCTATTACCAATAATAGGTCCGACAACCAGTCCAGGCAAAATACTACAGAGGGTGAAGCTAGGCTTATGTTCTTGCGCATACTGCCACGCTGTTTGTTCAGCAAGTGTTTTGCTTTTTTCATAAGGATCGATACTATGGCTTTTGAGCTGTGACCAATCATCTGGGCCAAAATCCTGCTTACTTTGCCAGCCAAATCCGACTGCTGCTATAGATGAGGTCAAGACAACACGTTTAACGCCTGCGGCATTTGCTGCAGCGAGAACCCTCATGGTCCCCTCTCGTGCTGGTTTGATGAGCGTGTTTTCATCAGCAGTGGGCTTAGGAGGGAATGGTGAAGCAACATGTAGAACATAGTCACACCCCTCTGCGGCTTTGTCCCAATTATCATCTTGATTAAGGTCGGCAATAAAAAAGAACAACCTATGCTGTTGCGATGGGAAGAGGTTTTTGAGGTAGTCTTGTTTTTCTGCCGTTCGAATACTTACATGGATACGGTAGTCCGTTTCAGTGAGCAATTGGCTGATAATATGTAGGGCAATGAATCCTGATGCACCTGTCACCAAAACTGTGGGCATATAGTGTCCTTATATACAAAAGGCGGCCAATTATGACCGCCTTATAAATTGCATCCCCAAGGGGATTTGAACCCCTGTTACCGCCGTGAAAGGGCGGTGTCCTAGGCCTCTAGACGATGGGGACATTCCGTCTTTGGAGCTAGGCGGGATCGAACCGCCGACCCCTTGCATGCCATGCAAGTGCTCTCCCAGCTGAGCTATAGCCCCTAGCAATTTATGATATTATAAACAGATCTGCCCAGTTAGTCAAGAATAAAATAACATTACATGTGTTTCAGAGCTGTTTGGTATGACAGGTTGCCTAAGGTTTACGCTAGTGATATAGTCAGCAATACACAATTCACTATAGGAATTTTATGAAATACACACAATTAGCCACAGCGGCAGCAATCATCATCGCACAAGCTTTCACGACTAACCTTTTAAGCGCCAGTACGACAAGAAGCGGGGTCGTAGTTAATAACACAACCTCGGCCATAATTAGAATCCAGCAAGAGGGGTTACAAACTGGGGATATAACCGTAGATCCCTACTCAACTACAATTAACACTTACTCACAAAGTCCTATTATTATCAAAGCCGTTAAGTATGCCGAAGGTGGAAAAGAGCAGCTATGCCAGATTACTGATTACGAAAAAAGTTTGCCGATAGTTTTAGAGAAAAAAAATAATGGTAAATTCCCCGTTATGCTGATGCAAGTAAGAACCACAGAATATGGAAAATGCGTAGCTAGAACAGCTGTTGTTTCAAACGAAGAGGTTGACTTATAAATACAATCGGCACGATGGTCTAAGTAAATAAATACGCGTTTGTTCGACTTTAACATAAGTTTGTAAATGATCCGAACAGCACAATACTACTTAGAGAAAATATTATGCTAGAGCGAAAAAGATACAATATCCTAATTAAATTAAGATATTGTATCTCTAGCTCATAAGATGCTATGAAAAAAATAGAATAAACTTCACTTTTTGTTGGTGTGTAGCGCGCGCTGTTAATTTAAGATATTGGTTACAGTTCCTGCCGATACCTGTACAAAAATAACAACAGAAAAACCATCTTTTATGTAAACAAAGGTAAATTGCAATAACCCATCATCTATTTATGAGCGTAGTTGCGCGAAAAACGTATTTGACCTTAACTATGGAAAAAATATTTTTCTCAATAATATGCGTTTTCAAAGCAAGTAATTGAATTAATATTATTTTAATAAATATAGGGGCTTGTAAATTATAATAATATTATATTATCTTACGTAAAAAAGAGGATATAATATTTAGATAAGAATCTATTCAAAACCACTGTGCATCATAGTTACACGTAAACTAAATGGTAGTAATCTATGAAAACTTATATTCAAGTGGCCTTGGCATGTCTAGCTTTATCCTGCTCAGCTAACGCTGTGGGCAACAACGATAATCATGAATATGTCTATGTAGTAAATAAGACCAATAGCGCTAAAGGCATTTGGAGAGCCAGTAGCTTAATTAACGTTGTAGGGCGAAACAGAAGTCTATCTCATAAGTATAAAGTACCTGCCGGGAATAGCTCTGACCTTAGAGTCACAGAATGTTCGAATAAAATGTGTATGACCAGACAAAAGGCTTCTTGTAAAATAGCAGATGCCAATCAGGTAAATGTACATTGTATTGAAATTAAAGATAGCATTTACGGTATATCAATGGATGAGGTCAACAGCGAATGTCTTGCAGAAATAGAGTGTATTAATGTCGGAAAAAATATTCCAGTAAAAGTGCGTGATATTTGTGAAGGAAATAATGTCACTAGATAACATGTAAAGGCAAATTTTGGGTTAGCAATATATTTAATGCTAGCCCATTACCAAATGAGAAATAACAACTAACCTGTCTTCTATATTATTACAAGGTCGCGTATCCATAAAATTATAAGTTTGCATAGTATACCAAAGGGATCTAAAAGTTGAGCCCCAGTATAAGTACGGCGGATTTCTAATAGTACATAGTCACTCGCATAACGCATTGATGTATTAGCGGCAAATAGGCGTATGCAATTGGTGAGGGTTCAAATCCTTAGGTAGGGGTTGTCAGGCTGGAATGTTGAATAAATATATGATAAAATATTCATTACAATAAAGATACTAGAGCCATAAATGAAAAAAACCAAGTATTCGACGCCAACCCAGTTCGATCAAAACAATGGAGTACATGATATTCAAAGCGTGTTGATAGGAGAGATTTTTAGCTACCTATCATGGCAAGACCTAAAAAACGTTGTGTGTGCTATGAAAGACGATACAGAGTGGTTAAATGGATCTATAGATGATCATCTGTTGCTTTTCAAATCAAGCAGATTCTTACTGAGCGATAGTTATTACAGCCTAGTAAGACGTTTTGTCGAAAAAGAAATAAATGTAGAAATTATATCATCAGGATTTGACAATTGCATCATGCAAATGCAATCCGGGAAACGGTATGGTTACGGTAATAATCGATGCAGTCAGCTGGGTTTAGGCGAACCAGATGACTTAAAAATAACAACATGGAGAGAGATTCCAAGAGTAGCAGATGAAAAAATCAAGGAGATTGTACTAGGAATACACCACAGTATGATGCTCACTGAATCAGGTAAGGTGTATGTTTGCGGAAGGAATGTGTGTGGTCAGCTGGGCTTAGGCGAGGATGCCGATTTTGAGATATCTTCATGGATAGAGTCAGATATTCCTGCTGGTGAGCGAGTTGAGCAGATCGTCTTAGGGAGTTTTTACAGTATGATTCTGACGGAATCAGGGAAGGTGTATAGCTGTGGTGATAACGAGTGTGGCCAGTTAGGTCTAGGAAACGATGCGGATGCTTACACAGCAACATGGTCGGAAATTGCACTTCCAGAACGTGAGAAAGTGGTGATAATCGCATCAGGCGGAGACCACAGTATAGTACTCACCAAATATGGCAACATGTATGGCTGCGGTTGGAATGAATACGGCCAGTTGGGCTTAGGAAATACTACTGAAAATATGATAACAACCTGGACGTTGATTCCATTTCAAGAAGAAGAGCGGGTTAATAATATCGTTCTAGGAGGCCATCATAGCATGGTGCTAACCGAGTCGGGTAAGATATATGGCGCGGGGAGCAATGAGGATGGTCAGCTAAGCATGGAAGAGAGCGATACTGTGCTGGTAAGATCTTGGACAGCAATTTCAACACCAGAAGGTGAAAAAATAAAGAAGATCATACTAAAATATTTAAGCAGTATCATGCTAACCCAATCTGGTAAGGTGTTTGGTTGTGGTGCGAACGAATCGGATCAAATGTGTATACATAGATTGGAGGAGAGAATGGATGAGAGCGTTAGATCCTGGTCAGAGATCATATTACCAAATAATGAATACGTGAATCAAATAGTGATAGACTCAACGAATAGTATGGTGCTAACAACGTCAGGTATAGTCTATAGATGTGGAAAGCATGAGGATGCAAATCGTAGCCCAGCAGAGTCTACCCATGAGGTTTTAGGGCCATGGAGAGAAATGCCACGGCCAGCTGCAATAGAAAACATATTGCGCCGATTGCCTGAAAAAATAACAGGTGGAATGTCTCTGTTTTCAGAACGTTTAACAGGAGCTGCAGTAGAATATACAGATCCAAGTCATGGCGCGGATAGAACAGTGTTGGCATGTAAACTATAACTTACTATTTTGCTGCGTAGTCAAGA
>CAXGBK010000065.1:0-7379 GCA_964008345.1 uncultured Coxiella sp. | reverse complement strand
AGCCAGCGACGAAAAGCATCATCACCCCGCATGTAGTAAGAAGTAAACTCTTGAGCAAGACCTAGACAGACACCTTTGGTATCATTAGGGCTGATCAAGCCTAATTTGATACTAAGTTTTATAAAATTACTACTCACGGGAATACAACCATTGTTACTTTTCTGATAAATAGATCAATCAACAAATACACACATTGTCTGCATGTAATGTCATTAAAATCTGCTATAAATAAGATTGTGGGCGACACTTACGCTGTCTACTAATACGTTTTGCTCGAACAGGGACTAAAACCGCCTTATGAATACGGTAACTTGCATCTATACTAATAGACTGCTCAAAATTGACTAACATCCTTTTTACAGAAACACGCATTTTGTTCATAAGTGACTTCATACTACAACTCCATTTTCAAGTAACGATGTTTGTATAGCACAGGATTGTATTTTCTGCTGAAAAAAAAGTATTTTTCTGACTACAAGCATACTTGTATGGATATTACAGCTATGCCATACTGGTATAGATATACATTCCCAACCCAGTACTTAGGACTATGAACAAAGACATTAAAATCACCTACGGAGAAAAAGCGTACTCTTACCCCATTATCCAACCAAGCCATGGTAAAGAACTGGTAGATATCAGCAGCTTGGCCAATGATTTACCATTTTATCTATACGACCCAGGTTTCAAGACCACGGCAGCCTATTGCTCAAAAATCTGCTACATTGATGGCGAAAAAGGTATACTAACCTACCGAGGGCATCCCATAGAAGAGCTTGCTAAAGAACATGACTTCACAACCATTTCTTACCTATTGATACATGGAAATCTACCAAAAGAAAACAGCTTAAAAGACTTTAAAAATGCTATAGCAGCGGAAAAAGAAAATACAACCATAGATCAAATTATAAAAAGCATCCCAAACCATGCACACCCCATGTCGACGCTATTAACGTTGGTTAGCTTTTTATCCTCTCAAGAAACCTATACACTCCCCATCAAAGATCCAACCCTACAATATAATATGATGATCAATCTAATAGCAAACATGCCGATATTAGTAGCCAAAAGCATCCGACACTACCAAGGCCTACTACCTGTATCTCCAAGAAATGACTTGTCATACACCGCTAATTTCATGTATATGGTAACTGGAAAGGAGGTATCAGATTTAGCCGTTAAATCAATCGATACGATCTTCACGCTACATGCAGAACATGAGCAAAATGCATCTACGAGTACAGTCCGAGCAACGGCTTCAACGCACACGCATCCTTATGCAGCAATCGTATCGGGGATAAGTGCACTGTGGGGGCCTTCACATGGAGGGGCAAACGAAGCGTGCATACGTATGCTAGAAGCAATTGGTGACATCAAAAATATACCAACGTATATCGCCAGAGCCAAAGATAAATCAGACAATTTTAGATTAATGGGCTTTGGACATCGCGTGTACCGCAATCATGACCCAAGGGCTGTTATTATGCGAGAATTATGTCACCAACTCGTTCAAAACCAACAAGAAGAAAAACTCCTATCTATAGCCAAATCATTAGAGCATACAACACTCAAAGACGCTTACTTTACAGAAAGAAAACTCTACCCCAATGTCGATTTCTATTCAGGCATCACACTGCGGGCACTTGGGATACCCACAGCATGCTTTACGCTTATTTTCACATTAGCAAGAACCGTTGGCTGGGCAAGCCATTGGCTAGAAATGCAAAAAGATATAGGTCCCATCATTCGACCCAGACAGTGCTATCAAGGACTATAAAACGACCCACAGAGCAGAAACAATAGTACGAATAAAATACAATAAGGAACCAACCACAGTATAACATGATAACCAGAGGGCGTTAATAAAATCTCCTCGCCGTATCTATCTACCAAATTATTAATAATAATATCGTTTTTCACCCCCTGCTTTTTTTCATCTTCAATATAATGCAAAACATCGTGTGCAAAATCAGAATCAGAATCAGCGATAGACTGCCCCTGACAGACCATACAGCGTAATTTTTTGGCCAAACTTAAAACATCGGGGTTTCCAGCACCGACAAGCGTCGAGAAGCCTAAAATAAAAAAAATAAAAACATACTGCTTAAAAATACTTACGAACATATTTGTTCCAGAAATCCCAATTAACCGGTCCTTGTAAGCGTAGTATAGCACGGTCTTTATTATCTACAATCCACGTTTCTAGAACAGACCAGCCCTCAAGATCTATAATATGACGTCTAGGAAGTATATAGTCATAACTGTTTATATGGAGCTTGGCAGACAAGTTTTTATACAACAGGTATGATAAATTGGCATGTAATGCGTAAAAAACGGGATATTCACCCGAACACACCTCACTAGCTGGCTCATGATCGTACTATTTTAGGTAGATCTAAAAAATTATAATTTTCTATAGAAGTATTAGCATACAAAAAGTTACAGAACATACCAAAAAAAATTTTATCAGCGATAAAAAACTGTAGCTACGCTAGTGGTTCTTATAAGACCACTGACTTTTAATAAGGCCACATATCGATAACAAAAAGCCGATTATCCATAACCAAATTTGCAAAGGCTTATAATACACTCTTACGACGTATGGCTGATGGGTACTAGGCTTAGCTAAAGCAACCATCCAATCACCCCAGCCGTTGGAAACAATGGAAACTTTGGTTTGTGTAGTTTTGGTACTTGGATAATATTGAAGCGCCGGCATAAAGTCTATGATCTTATGATTATCGTACATGCGAAGAGGAACTTGATGCCTAATAAAATTGTCTTTTTGAATATCAGTAGATGGACCCATAACAAATTTAATACCAGAAACAGTCGTTTCTTCACCCGGATTAAGATGCAGCATCCAACTCATCTCATAGTGCCTATTAACCACCATAACCAAAAAACCCAAGGCCACGGACAAATGTGCAATTTGCGCCACGCGATTCGAACTACACCCTATATAACAAAATGTGTTTGTCACAACGATAGCACTACAAATAATAAGGCTCAATAAAGTTGACGGTGAGCCTTGCAGAGCAAAGACTTGAACAAATAAAGCGTTCAATAAAAAACCTACTACCACCGATAATAAAAATAGAAAAATGGAAAAATGCCAGGATAATCGGCGCTCTACACATGGCATAATAGCCATTAAAATGCCTAATACATAACTAAAAGGCATTAGTACTTGTTCATAATAATCAGGGCCAATGGCCAATTTTTGATTTCTTAAAACCTCAACAACCAATGGGTATATCGTTCCCATAAAAATCACAAAAACCATAGCCATCAGTAATTGCGATTGCAAAAGCAACAGCCGACTCATAGAGCTTTTACGAATTTGGTTTGCACCAGTAGCAGCAGTAGCGTAGTTATAAAAACAGCAAGCGCTACTCAGTAGTACTAGCATAACCCCAAAAAACAAAAAACCACCTCTATAGGGATCATGCACAAAGCTATGAACGGAAACAATGAGTCCTGCACGAACTAAAAAAGTTCCAACCAGACATAAAATAAATCCCAAAATAGCTGTTAATATTGACCAAAAAACAGCCGATTGTGATTTCTGATAAACAGCGTGTAGCAGTGCGGTGGCACATAGCCAAGGCATCAAAGATGCATTTTCTACTGGATCCCAGAACCACCAGCCTCCCCAACCTAGCTCTTTATAAGCCCACCAACTACCTAGAGTGATACCTAAAGTTAGCCAAGACCAAGACCATAAAGCCCAGGGCCTCAAATGATTAAGCCAAGTCCTTGATTGCCATAAATAGGGTTTTGATAAACAATCTATCGCCATAATATACGGAATCAAAAAACCAACATAGCCTAAATAAAGGCATGGCGGATGTATTAAAAACCAAGGATCCTGTAGCAAAGGATTCAAATCCTGACCATTAACGGGGGGAATAGGCAATAAACGGACAAAGGGGTTGGATGTAAAAATAATAAACGTACCAAATCCCAAATGTATACACCAAAGGCTGAGTAATGCTGGTAAGCTTTTGTATAAATAACGATACTGCTGGCAAACGTAACGATACGAATAGCACATAGCAAGTAGCCACCAAAGCAACCATGACCCCTCATGCGCTCCCCAAGGAACCGCTAAGCGATACCACCAAGGTAGCGCGTCGTGGCTATGTTGCCACACATACCAAACACTGTAATCATTCATGAAACAAGATAGCGTTAGAACCAGATACGAATATAGTAATGAAAACGTTGCAAAGGCCATGGCGTGCTTGATACATAAAGCCCACTGAGCATGAGAGAAAAATTTATATCGTGTTTGTATGCACTGCGTAACAATACACCAAAGCATCACACCCCATGCCACAATCATACAAACATGACCCGTCTCTACCCACACGGAAGGCACAAAAAACATGATCCAACCAGCGATTACACACCATAGCATGTAAAAACTGGGCAAGCTAAGTACAAAAAGATTAGACGGGAGGTTGATAGTTCTCATCATGTTTAGCGAGCACCCTTGTTGCATAAAAAACCTTATCACGATATTTGCCTTCTGCGATCATCATCGCCCCCTCTTTAAACAAGCTCGGTAATAAACCCGAAAACACGACTGGAATCGTTACCTTCTCCATATTATAGTCCTGAGCAACAAAATAAATAGAACCCGACGCTACATGTAAGCTCTTATGTTGCACTAATGCTCCTAAGCGGCAATTATTAGGACAAATCTTATGATCTAATAGAATCTGGCTTGGGGTAATATACACACTCGCATTTTTATTAAGTCCATATAACATCATAGAAAAACATAAAGCCATAGCTAGGCATCTAGTCAAAAGTTTAATGCTTCTCACCCATTGATGCGTGTTCACGTATCCTCTCGCAAAGTATATTCAAGTATACACATCGTAATAATTGCCAAAAACAGGCTGGATAAAACAACAGCGTATGCAGCGATGATAAACCACAAAATACGTTCTCCTTACAATTTTTTTATCAGTAACAAACGCATCATATGCAATATCATCGCACCTGTTAGACTAAAAAACCCTGCTAGCGCACAAAGCAATGGCCAGAGCATCACCCACGCAATTTTGGATTGCGAAAATAATGACAAACTTTGACCCTGATGAAGCGTATACCACCAATTTACTGAATAATGGACAATCGGCACATCTATTAAACCCAAAGTAGCAATCATCGCGGCCATACTACGGGCATAAGAAACGGGATGTAATGTAAAGCGTAAGGCTATCACTCCCATGTATAACAGCAACAACAAACATTCCGATGTCAACCTAGCATCCCATAGCCACCAAGTCCCCCAAGTAGGCTTGCCCCAAATAGACCCAGACACCAATGCGAGAACGGTAATCAAGCTACCAACTATTGCTGTTGCAGCAGCAGCTGTATCGGCCATTTTAATATGCCAAACCCAAAACACGGCTGAAAATATGGCCAAGGCAACGTACCAAGATAAGGAAAGCATAGCCATAGGGACATGCACATACATAATACGAAATAGCTCACCCTGCTGATGGTCGCTAGGAACCAAACATAACCCAAGGTAAAGGGCATAGCATATCAAACTAAATCCTAGTGCATAAAACGAATACACAAAAGGCCTTGAGCCTAACAAAAAGTATTTAGGAACGATGAAGTATTTATAAAAATCATGCAGCATACCATCACTATACAAAAAATCCACAAAATATGCATCCCAAAATAATGATATAAGAAGCTATACGAGTGATGTACTCTCTAAGCAAACACCTTAGACACACCATATATGCATCCAAGAAACATGCAAAGTGTTGAATTCAATAAAATACTACCCGATTACACTAACAACTGCTAATAACTACTTATCGCTATCTAACACAATGCGATACATAGAGTGGATCGGATATATCATTATGAGGATCGAAATGAACGATTCCAATTGGATCTTCTCTGAGGCGATCTCGACCATAATTTGAAGTCGTCTCTACGACCTTTCTTAGCAGAAAGTGATGCTGTAATTCTCAATTTTTTAGCGAAATAATCGCTAGTAGCAAGCTCCATATTACGCAAGCTAACAGATAACTTGGCATAAGATCTACGAATTGGCATAGAGATAACGCGATACAAAGGCACAACTGTGGCACCTAAAATATCCTGACAGAGCGAAAAAACCACTTCTTTAATGAGACGACAGCACTCAGATAAACCGTTCCAAAAAACAGATATATTTTTTCTTTCTAGGTAATTAACATGCAAACATGTCGTAGATTCGATAAGCTTCATGCCATAACCAGGTAATGATGGGATAGCAGATAACAAATCGAACAATAAATAACAGCACTGAACATTCACACATCCCACGTAAGACATAGAAGCATAGAGCGATCGTAGTACAATAGCAAATAATGTAATAACAGATAGAATAGGTACAAGTAATAATCTTGCCAACCTATTATCTAAACAAGCATACTTTTTCAGAAGCTGAGAATCCCAAGTATCATCACGTAATGGATTCGTAAAGTATACATGATAGAATTTTTTTGCCATCAACCAGGGCGTTAAAAGTAGTGAACCGACTAAGTTAAGCACATAAATAGGCAATAAATAACACGTTTGCAGAAGTTTTTTAAACAGCGATGGCGTACTACCCAAAGCAAAACATAATAATTTCCAGAAACCCCGAGCAAGAAATGTTAAAATATGGGCGTTAGATTGCTTCGGAGCACTTATTTTTGGACTGTTTTCAGGTGGGAATAAACGATCATTTGCATGACGCTCTTCCTCAACAACATCTTGATAAATATTAGCGGGATTACTATCATGATAATTAGCAGCACGATAAATAATACCTTCTTTCAGCATAAGCATCAAAGCCGGTGGTAAAATGATGGCTTTAGAAGCACGGTCTATTTGCATATCGATCCATTTGCTGATCAATTGACTTGAAAAATGATGATCTCGACAACCATGCCAAGAAGGCCTTTTACCCTTTGCCAGACATGCTAAAATATGGTTCACCTGATCCGTAGGAATTTGCCCAGGCTGCAGGGGCATAAAATAATGATTCACAACACTAATTACATCATCACGGCTACTTGGCGAAAGAAAAGCACGTAGTCTATATAACTTATCGACATCAACCGTACCCAAATCCTGCAGTACCACTTCAAAAAGATGATGAATATAAGATCCTGAAGATCCCTGCAGATTGATTTTAGGTGAACGGAAAATATCGTGCGCGATGGTACACGTTGCATCATTAATTGCATCAAAATCTTCCTGACTTAATGCAATTTGACTACCTGAAGTATCGCAAATCAGGAGGGATTTAGCATTAGATTCCATAGCCTGAGCAATACATGCAACATTTTTCCATGTAAGCACATTCACTTTTT
>CAXGBK010000064.1:0-4997 GCA_964008345.1 uncultured Coxiella sp. | reverse complement strand
GAATGGGACGGCTTCATCAACCGTCATGGATAAAACATCATGGATGTTTTTGCCTTTATATTTTATTTGTAGGGTTTCTCGATTGTAGCGTTTACCTTGACAAGCATCACATTTGACAAATATATCGGCAAGAAAATGCATTTCAACGCGAACAAGTCCATCGCCCTGGCATGCTTCGCAGCGCCCACCTTTAACATTAAAGCTAAATCGTCCTGGATTGTAGCCGCGGCTACGCGCTTCAGGAACTTGTGCAAAGAGCTCACGGATGGTTGTAAACATGCCGGTGTATGTTGCTGGATTGGATCGAGGGGTTCTCCCTATCGGACTTTGGTCCATCTTAATGATCTTATCAATATGTTCGGTGCCAACTATGTCGATGTATTTTCCCTCGGAATGTATTTTATCGTAGCGCGCTAGTCGGTTGTGTAAGGCTGGGTAGAGTGTGTCATTAATCAAACTAGACTTTCCTGATCCAGATACGCCGGTAATTAAGGTTAACAGGCCAACGGGTATGCGAAGATCTACAGAATGTAGATTGTTCGTACTCACGCCAAGAAGCTGTAAAAGATAATCTTTTTGATAATCTAATCGTTTCTCAGGAACGGGGATAGTAAGCTTGCCACTAAGATATTTACCGGTTAAGGATGTTGCGTGAGCCATTAGTGATTTTGGCGTTCCAGATGCCACAACTTCGCCACCGTGCACGCCTGCGCCTGGACCGATATCGATTATATGATCGGCATGCATCATGGTTTCTTCGTCATGCTCAACCACAATAACCGTGTTTCCGAGGTCACGGAGTCGATAAAGTGTAGAAATTAGTTTTTTGTTATCACGCTGGTGAAGGCCTATGGAGGGTTCATCAAGGACATACATAACACCAGTCAAACCTGAGCCGATTTGGCTTGCAAGCCTTATGCGCTGGGCTTCCCCACCAGATAGGGTCTCAGCAGATCGAGCGAGGTTAAGATACCCTAAGCCAACACTGATTAAAAAATACAAGCGACTTTGAATTTCTCTAAGAATCGGTTCAGCAATGGTTTGCATTTGGGGGCTGAGCTGTATTTTATCGAACTGCTCATGGAGTGTATCGATAGAAAAATTGGTAATTTCTGGCAATGTGAGGTTTTGAACACGTACATTTCGAGCAGATTTATGTAGCCGGGTCCCCTTGCAGTCGACGCAAGGCTGTAGTGTTAGAAGCTGACCAAGATCACTTCGTACAACCTCTGACTCGGTGTCGTTATAGCGTCGATGGAGGGATGGAATCACGCCCTCAAAGCGGCGATCTTGTATTTTGAATCGGCAATGTAGTCCCATTGAGCTATAGGGGATGATCGTGCGCCCGGTTCCATATAAAATAGCGTGTTGGATGTTCTCATCGAGCTCTTCCCAAGGGGTCTTCATGCTGAAATCTAGGTGTTTGGATAGGCCAACAAGCAGTTGGTAGTAGTAAGACTGGTGTTTGTCCCAAGCTTTGATAACACCATTTTCCAAGCTTAGGCTAGGACTAACAATCAGTTTTTCAGCACAAAAAATCCTTTTTGATCCAAGGCCATCGCAAGTCGGGCAGGCGCCGGACGGATTATTGAAGGAGAAGTTTTTGGGAGACAAGTCAAGAACACTATATCCGCAATGAGGGCAGGCAAGTTTGTTGGAGTATAGAATATCTTCATGATCACATTCTTTGCGATCCATAAAGGCTACAAGCACATTTCCATCGGATAGGCCAAGGGCCGTTTCAATCGATTCTGTTAAACGTAGGTCTTGGTCTTTTCGTACTTTTAATCTATCTACTACAACTTCTATAGTCTGTTTTTTATGCGGGTCTAGCGCCAATTTACCGGTAAGTTCCTGCACGTCTCCATTGAGTCGTATTCGCACAAATCCTTGTTGGCGAAGATCATCGATAAGAAGTTGTTGGTCTCCCTTTTTATTCTGAACGAGAGGAGCTAATATCATAATCTTACTTTCTACTGGGAGTGTGAGGATATGATCCACGATGTCCTGGATAGACTGTGCTGTGAGCGGTACATTATGCTCTGGGCAGAAGGGGGTTCCAATTCTCGAAAATAGCAAACGCAGATAATCATAAATCTCTGTAACCGTGCCAACCGTGGAGCGAGGATTGTGCATACCTGCTTTTTGCTCGATAGAAATAGCAGGAGATAGTCCATGAATCGACTCAACATCTGGTTTTTCCATAAGGTCAACAAACTGTCTTGCATAGGTCGAGAGGGATTGAACATAGCGTCTTTGTCCTTCGGCATATAGGGTATCAAAGGCAAAAGAAGATTTCCCAGATCCAGATATACCTGTGATGACCGTGATCTTTTTGCTTGGGATTGTCGTGCTAATATTTTTGAGGTTATGCGTCTTTGCGCCATGCACAGTGATAGTGTCTGGATATATAGATTTCTTTGATTGGTCGGTTGCCATGAGTTAGTGCGTTCGTTCGAGAGAAAAGGTTAGGAGTTCATAAAGTGCTTGTCTATAAGGGGAGTCAGGAATAAGATAAAGGCTCTCTTGGGCAAGAGACGCCGCAGCTTTTGCTTCGTCAAAAGATTTGGTAATAGCATGGGTTTTTTCAATGATAGACATAGCATCTTCAAGCTTAGATTCAGGTTGTTGAATCAATGACTCAAGTACCTGTTGCTGCTGGGGGCTACTATTTTCATATGCAAGAATAAAAGGCAAAGTTATCGTGCCAGAAGCCAGGTCTTGTCCTGGTTTTTTACCAGTTTTGAGCAACTGATAATCCAAAGAGTCATCGATTATTTGAAACACCATGCCAAGATGATGCCCATAGGCTTCTAATGCCTCGGTATAGGGGGTATGATTATTGCTTATCATACTACCAAGCTTCGTGCTGACTGAAAAAAGGCGGGCTGTTTTTGCACTGATAATATTGAGATACTGTGTTTTGCTCACTTTTGGATTGCGAATAAATTTTAGTTGGTCAAGTTCTCCCTCAACAACGTTTCGTACGGCATTTGAAAGAACGTTCATAACCAATGGCGATTCGAGTGATGCGATCATCTGAAACGCGCACGCGTGCAAATAGTCTCCAGTTAGGATGCTGGCTTTGTTGCCCCAGATCTTTCGTGCAGTGTTCTTATGGTGGCGTTCGCTGGCTTGGTCGATCACATCATCATGCAACAAAGATGCATTATGAATAAATTCTATAATACAGGCTAGGTCAAGATGCATTTTGTCTTTATCAGGATTATGACTCGTAGCAAGCGCGCTAAGAATTAGGATAGTGGGCCTAATGCGTTTGCCAGATCCAGACATAAGGTGTTTGCAAACATCGTTAGCAATAGTGCTAGCTGAGCAGGTATTTTGATGGATCAATTGTTCAAGCTCGCTGAGCTCGTGGCCAATGAGATCTTGGATTTTTGCAAGGACGTTATCCATAAAAAGGCAAATTAAATTTTAAAATGTACAACCTGATCTGGATTATAGCCAAAATAATGAAAGATTGCTATCGGTTAATAAGAATAGGCGTATATCTTGTTACGAAATGCAACATGGCACAGTGCTGTAGTTGTAGTAAGGTAAAATAGGCATTATTTAATTTGCTGAAATTATATCTTTAACATGTTATAATATAATCAAAATGTTTAGATAGTGACTATGGCTTTTATTGATTCGGTAAAAATGGATGTGTTTGCAGGGAACGGTGGGGATGGCTGTATGAGTTTTCGCCGAGAAAAATACATTCCAAGAGGCGGGCCTGACGGTGGTGATGGCGGGCATGGTGGCTCCGTGTATATTGTATCTGATCAGGCATTGCACACGCTAGTAGATTTTCGCTATAAACCCAAATTCAAAGCTGAAAATGGCCAAAAAGGGCAAGGGTCTGAATGTACGGGGCTCAGTGGTAAAGATCTAATCGTCAGAGTGCCTGTGGGAACAAGTATCTATCTAAATGATGAGCAAGAGGTTTTTTGTGATCTTATTGAGCATGATCAAAAGATTTGTATTGCCAAAGGTGGCAAAGGCGGTGCAGGTAATATTCGCTTTAAGTCTAGTACAAACAGAGCGCCTAGACAGTTTGGGAAAGGGGCGCCTGGTGAATCTTTACATGTACGTCTTGAGTTAAAGCTGCTTGCGGATGTTGGGTTAGTAGGTTTACCAAATGCTGGCAAATCTAGTTTGATTAGGGTGCTGTCTTCTGCAACCCCAAAAGTGGGAGATTATCCTTTTACCACCCTTAAACCGCATTTGGGTGTTGTAAGGATGGACAAGCTTAACCAGTTTGTCATGGCCGATATTCCTGGTTTGATTAAAGGGGCATCAGATGGTGTTGGTTTAGGGCATCGGTTTCTTAAGCATATCAGTCGCTGCAGCGTTCTCGTGCAGATAATCGATGCTGTAGGGGCAGATGGGGTTATAGCAGAGGATGCTTATCAGCAGATAGTCGATGAGCTAATAGCCTATGACGAAAAACTGCTAGAAAAGAAAAGGGTTTTGGCGATTAATAAAGTGGATTTAGCTGACATGAAGGAGAGCAGCAGTGTTGTAGAGCGTTTAAAGCGACTGGTCCAGGCAAAGCCACTGTCTCAGCGTCCATCTGCTGTTATTATGATTTCAACAAAAACAGGCCATGGAATACATGACCTGAGAAACGAGATATGGCAAATGATATCTAATGAAGAGGATGCTTAAGATTTAGATTTCTTAGCTTTCTTTTTTGGTGCGCTTTGCTTGACCAAGTTATCCTTGATGTGCTGATTGAGTCTAGACTTGAGTCTTTTAGCGCGATTGGTAGGGATTAATCCCTTTGTTGCAGATTTATCTAAGTGGCTACACGTCTTTGAGAAAGCTGACATAAGCGCATCCTTATCGGCACCGCTTTGAACCAGCGTCCGTAGCTTTTTGATGCAGGTCCTAAGGGCAGACATTTGTTTGCTCTTGCGTTCGCGAACGCGTTGCGATTTCTCAGCTCGGTATTTTGCTTGTGGGGAATTGGCCATAATTTATTCATTCATAGT
>CAXGBK010000063.1:0-7411 GCA_964008345.1 uncultured Coxiella sp. | reverse complement strand
TATCGTTTGCCCATGTTTCGGGGTAGGGGATGATTTCATTGTTGGAAATCAACGGGGCAAATGTTTCGTAAGCTCTGTTGCTTGCATTGATGCTTGATACGCCCATTGAGTAGCCATGATGGCAATTGGCTAGCGTAAGAAATTGTGTTTTTTTTGCATAGTTTTGCTCTTTCCAATAAAATATAGCCAATTTCATCGCAGTGTCCATTGCAATACTTTCGTCGCTGCACAGAAAACTGGGGTGCCAGTATGTAGAAACGATGGATGTTAACTTATTTAGTGTCGATTCAACGATGGTATTGGTCGGTATTAAGCCATTTAATGGCGGCATGTTATTGCTAGTAGCAAGGATGTTTTGATGAATACTGGATATGTTGTGACCAAGAAGATTATTGGTTCCATTAAAGCCAAGGTCTAAGAAAACCTTGCCCGATGAACTGTAAATTCTTGACCCGGATGCTTGGGTAAATGAAGGTAGGCAAGGGAAGTTTTTGTTATTCGCGCCAGATTTTTGAGTTAAATCATGGTTTGTGCTGACAACTTTCATAACGCATGGATAAAAATTCAGAGTTAATCTTAGTTTAACACGTGACGGTGCTTGTGCCAAGACGGCTCATTCATGCTGTAGAACTTTTTTGATTTTCTTTGTGTGCATGGGTGCTGTCGTGTATCATGATGGTGTGTTCACAGGTTTTTTTGATGAAATTGATGATTTTTGGTAAGCCTGGTAGTGGTAAATCTAGTTTTGCTTATCAATTAGCAAAGACGCATAGTCATCCCCTTTATCATTTGGATAAGTATTTTTTTATGCAGAACTGGCAGGCGCGTCCAAAAGCGGATTTTTTAGCAGATCAGCGGCTTTTGGTTGCGAAGGATGCTTGGATTATAGATGGTAATGCTATTGATTCATTAGAAATGCGCTGGCGTAAAGCCGATGCTGTGATGTATTTTAATTACAGTTTCTGGCGCTGTTTTTTTGGTATTATATTGCGCAGATTCAGAGGGCCAGTAGTTCAGGTAGACGATAGGGCATGGTTATGCCCAGAACAAATATCATGGCGGTTATTGGAATATTTGTGGCATTTTGAATATTATGTGGATCCTGTCATCGCTAAACTTAGATCGCGTTACCCTCATGTTCCTTTTTTTGAAATTTGTAGTGATCGAGATTGGCAAGGGTTTTTGCAAAAGGATGGGTTGTGTGGGATTGGCAAACAATCATCCGATTAGGTCAGGGTTGCTTTTTTGCCAGGGTAGCAGGTGGTCGTTATCGTAGATGTATATGAAGTGACGTCTACCAGACTGCTGGTTTTTTTGAATGATATTATACACTGTGATAGCATTTTCGGGCGATAATCGAATGCAGCCAAATGATTGTGGCTCTTTCCCCAGTGTTGCTATATCGTGGGTGCCGTGTAAATAGATATAGCGAGATAGCGTGTTTTGGTTGCACCACTGGAGGCCTTTTAACCAAAGAATGCGAGCAAGGATAGGGTCTTGAATGTCTGGATTGTTATGGTAGGATCCTTCTGCCTTGCGTGCAACAAAATAGGTGTCAGCTGGCATGTTATCCCCAAATAGTTGGTCTACTTGAAACCATCCTCTCGGCGTTTTTCCGGAGTTTATAGTCTCACCTGTACCATTTTTACCCGAACTAATTGCAAATATTTCCGGATCTTCGCCATCTTTGTGTACAGACATACATTGCTCTTGGATGTTGATGGTTAAAAGTAGGGGGCTGCGTTTGGCAAAAGCCTGGTATATTCGGTGTAGTATCGTATCGATCCAGTATGCTAAATGGCTTTTCATTCGCATGGATTAGGGGCGGCTGTTGGTACGAAACTATAATCAAAGTAAGTTGCTTGTAGATATCGCACAAGATCATCACTGTGTATGCGTGTTTGTTCAAGGGAATCACGGTCTCTGACTGTTACGGTGTCTATTAGATTAGGATCTTCTGTTGTATCGGCTAAGGTGTTGAAGTCCACTGTGATACAGCATGGGGTTCCAATTTCATCGTGTCGACGATAGTTTTTTCCAATATTACCGCTATTTTCTATCACAACAAGACCTTTTATGTGGGATTGTAGATGATGATGTAAGTCTCTTGAATATTTGACTAGATCGGGTTTGTTTTTTGCCAAGGGTATAATGGCTACCTTAATCGGTGATAGATGTGGTTTGATTTTTAAAACCGTTCTTTCTTGGCCATTCTCTAGGGTCTCTAGACAAAATCCCTCGCTTAATATAGCAAGAATGCCTCTTTCGACGCCACAGGATGGCTCAATCACATATGGCGCAAACCATTTTCCGTCCTCGCTCAAAGCGAGTCTTGCTGTACTATGTGTGTTGGTTTTAGTACTGGCTTGGAGGTTTAATTTTTGTTGCTCTTTACTGTGTGAGCCTAAATCGTAATCGGTTCGGTTAGCGATGCCTTCAAGTTCTTCTGTGCCATGTGGGTATCGATATAAGATATCGGTCGTGTTTTTCGCATAATGCGCAAGCTCTTCTGCTGTTTGGTGCTCTTGTACCAAGTTGTCTTTGTGAAGCCCTTGTGCTTGCCACCAGCGAAATCGCTCATCCACCCAGTATTGGTGCCACTGCTGATCCTCACCCGGTTTAACAAAAAATTCTATTTCCATCTGTTCGAATTCACGTACTCTAAAAATAAAGTTTCTGGGTGTGACTTCATTGCGGAATGCCTTGCCGATTTGTGCTACCCCAAATGGCAGTTTTGGCGTTTGGCTATCTAGGATATTTTTAAAGTTACAGAAAATGCCTTGAGCTGTTTCTGGTCTAAGGTATGCTTTGTTTTCATCTGAGGCTACTGGACCTGTCTGGGTTTGGAACATCAAGTTAAATGCCCTAGGTTCAGTCAGTTCTCGTTTAGATTTGTCTTTGCAGTTACAGGTTTCCTCATGATCGATTCGCCAACGCGCTTTACAAGTTTTGCAATCTATCATCATATCGTTGAATGTATCAGTGTGTCCGGAATAGTAGAGTGCTTGTTGGTGGCTTAGGATGCTTGTGTGTAATCCGTGCATATCTTGTCGCATGTGCAGCATATCATGCCACCAGGTGTCTTGTAGGTTCTTTCTCAGTTCCGCTCCCATTGGACCATAGTCGTATGTGCCTTGAAGGCCACCATATATGTGCCAGCTTGGATAGAAAAAACCCCTTCTTTTGCAAAGGGAGACGATTTGGTCCATGGTTAGATCTGACATAAGTATTGCTTAGGTTGTGATGGTATGTATTTAACACTATTCGTTTAAATTAAACAAGTAATGCGATAGCGCCTTTGCTTTTTTATGGGGTTTTGCGGTTTAAAAATCCTTTTTTCATTTGCAATGTGCCTGTGCTCTGGGTTGTAGGCCGAGCTTTCGGTTTGACGCTTTTTGCGGTAGCTTTGTTGTGGTCTTTTTTGTTTAAGAATCCAGATTTTAAGGTGAGTCCGGTTGTTTTTTTTGCTTGTATTTTGCTATTTGTTGGTGGTGTTACGCCCTTGATAGAGAGTCGTTGCGCCGTTGTAAGATTGGCTATTAGGACTTGATCGATTAGGGCGTGGTTTAATTGTGTTACTGCATTTTTGTACATTGGATTGCAAAGTGATTCAGTAATAAGTTGTGCGATGTCGGTAGCCATAGTCGCTGGCTTGAATGTTTTCTGCATCATAGCTTGTATTAATGTTTCGGCTTTTTTTAATATTTGCGCGGCTGTAGTGTTTTTTCTGTCATATGCTCGTATGATACTCTTGATTATCTTTACAAGATCGATGCTATAAGGGCGAGAGTCGAGTCTTTTGTAAATAACACTTGCCTCGATACAATCCAGTATTTTGGATAGATAATCTAATTTCTTTTTGCGAATGGGCGTATTGTCTGCTATTGCCAGTATCTGTAGGTGGAATAGCGAAAAAGTGCCTCGTATTTTATTCAAAATTTTATTGGTATGCGCGCTAGCCAAACTGGTTGGGTAGTGCTTAACCCCGGACCTTGTTACGTATACAGTTTGATACAAAGGGTCAAATTGTTTGTTTAAAAGGAGTTTTTCGTGATCTTCAATACGATGAATGGCAGTTATCGCTTTTCTATCTGCCTCGTAACAGCTCTCCCAAGGTTTTATACTATGTAATGTAGTCATGGTTGCTAATATATCTGTTCTTTTCTGGCTGGAAAAGTATGCTTTTAAGTACAGGTTTAGCCATGTGTTAGATAGGAGATGCTTTACTCTTGTATTGTGGAATCCATAGGTTAGATACTTTTGCCTAATTTGTTCTATTTGCTGTTCGTTTTTGGCTGATCCAAACAGTTGTATGAGAAGGTCTTCGTGTCTTTTGACTTTTTCGATATCTTGGTATGCAAATAAATCACCGTCTTTTTTGAAATGAAAAGTACTGCTTTCTAGCCAGTTGGTGTATTTGGTAAGCTCCCTCTCGGTAGGCGGCGCGCAGTACATCAAATGATTATTTTCTGTATTGTCTTCGAAGTTCCCATCGTAGGAAACCAATAGTTCTTCGCTGCCGGTCGTTTCAGGAGATAGGTATATGGAGGTATTTGTGCTGCTAAATGAAAGTTTACCTGCACTATTAACCTCAAATAAAGGAGAGAATAATGCATTTGGCCAGGAGCTTTGATTGCACATATATCCTAGATGTGATCCGCACTTACCAACTTCGGCATGCAATGTATCGGGTAAGAGTTTGTGGGTGTCTGCTATTTGGAATGCACGATCTTTCCATTCAACGGGTAATAATTCTATAGTTGTGCCGCATGGGGCCATAATTTCAAGTTCGTCATTTGCTACAGGTGCACGGTTTGTGTAAAAGCCAACCAGTCTCCAATCGTTTTTCTCTTTGTCAGATCGTTCTGGTATCGTTTCTACCGTGACGCCAAGATTGCTGTTGTCGTTTGGTTGCATCGATGATGGAATAATTCTAAATCCAAGCGGATTTGATTTCATTGTAGCTCCTTACTCGTGTCAGATGGATTGTGGGTTGTTTGGATTATTATATTGTTTTTTATGACAATTTGTCAAGTAGTTTTAGGGGGTATGATAGCTTGAAAAGCAAGCATAGATGTATGAAAGACATGTGTAAAACCATATAGTTGGCTGATATAATATGTATAAAAACTGGTGCTGGTATTCTTTTTATCTATTAAGGTAGGGATGTATGTTCGGTAGTGTTTGGGCAAGCTGTGCTGTTTTTTCATATTCTATTTAATAAATTAATAATTTTAGTGCAATTCTTTTTAAGGTATGTTACAATATTGTTTTTTACAACAATTATAAATTGTTAAGGTTTCTTTTTTATGTCTAATGTGTCTTTTGCAGAGCTCGGTTTGTCGGATGCCATGCTTTCTTTTTGTTCATCGCGTGGTTTTGAGAAACCGACGCCGATCCAGTCCAAATCCATTCCTTTGATTTTGAAAACAGAAAGGGATGGGGTTTTTCTCGCTCCGACTGGAACCGGTAAGACGGCGGCATTTGGTTTGCCTTTGCTTGATAAGTTAGATAGTAGTAGGTCTGATACACAAATTTGTGTATTGGTTCCTACTCGCGAGTTGGCGATGCAGGTCACTAAAGAGCTAACTTCTTTTAATCCAAGTTTGTCAAAATCTATTGTGCCAATTTATGGTGGCGGAGATATGAGGCAGCAGTTACGTGCCTTAAAAGAAAAGCCAAGCATTGTCGTGGGCACACCAGGTCGTATTATGGATCATCTAAACCGCAAGTCACTAGTTATTAGAAATTTATCTTGTCTTGTGTTGGATGAGGCCGATGAGATGTTGAATATGGGTTTTGTCGATGATATTGAGACCATTTTGGAACATGTGAATGCAGATAGGCGTATTTTGCTTTTTTCTGCGACAATGCCCAAAAAGATACGCTCTTTGATCAAGAAGTATCTTTCTAACCCAGAGACCGTTGAAGGTGATCGAGAAAAAGCATCTTTTTCCATGGTCGAGCAGATATATTACGATGTCCCACAAAAAGAAAAACGTACAGCATTAACGCGTATATTTGCTTTTGAGCAGGATTTGCACGCTCTGGTTTTTGCCCAAACGCGTAGAGAGGTGGACTTTCTAGCCCAGTGGTTACAACAAAAAGGCTACAAAACCAAAGCGATACACGGTGATATTCCACAAAAACAGCGTGAACTTGTGTTAAAGGATTTTCGTGAGAAGAAGATACGTGTTTTGATTGCAACAGATGTTGCTGCAAGAGGGATTGATATTCCATCCCTAACTTTGGTGGTGAATTATGATTTGCCGCAAAATCCAGAGGCGTATGTTCACCGCATCGGGAGAACCGGTAGAGCAGGACAAAAAGGACGAGCTGTCACTTTGGTAACGTCAAAAGAATATAGATCCTGGTCTTTTATTCAGCGTATTGTAAAGTTTCCGATTAAGAAAAAAGCGCTGCCATCTGCAAAAGAGGTTAGTGTGATTAAGAAAAATCAATTTTTTGATGACCTATGCCAGTTCGTTGGCAAGTGTGATCATGATCACGGTTTTAAAGATTGGGCGCAAAAACTGTTGGCTGATAACGAGCCGGATGAGCTTGTTGCTATGTTGATGGGCTACTGTTACAAACGCAGTTAGTAGGCTAAGGTTGTCGATCTTGCTAGCTCAATGATATTCATGAAATCGATGGTTTTCTTGGTTTTTTGAGGGCTGCAAGACTCAACCGTAAGCGATCCGTTATCTAAAATAGTTTGTACCGTTTTATTGATTAGTTTAATGGTCTCGTAGTCGGGGACAATAAGTTCTTTGCTAATCTTTTCACCGTACTTTGGGTCTGTTTGGTGTTCTTGAATGTGCGCTTCTATGCATGCTTGTTCGTATATACAATTTTGCTCTTGCTTGGATAATAGTTTGCAGGGTTTTTCAGGGATTTTTTTACTAATGGGGCATACCCATTGTGGAAATATGTCTTCTAGTCGTTTTTGTAGTTCCAGTATTTGCGTTTCGGACATGTTTTTTTCTGGGTTGTAGTTTACAAAACAATCAGGTTGGTACTGGTATCCTTCTATGAGAGATGCTACGGGTATTTTTCTGCCGTTTATGGTGGTTTCGCCGTAGTCGAATAGTTCATGTATGGCTTTATTTGCATCCTCTATGTATTTTTTATCTATTACCAAGCGATCTATGGGTAAATTGTTGAGAGGGTTTTTATAAACCTGAGGACGGTTTAAAGTTCTAAAACACCTGTTATTAATGTCAACTATGGTTGTGCCATGATCATTATTCATCAATGTTAAAATACGTTCTTTTTGATATGGGTTTATATTTCTTCCAAGAAGCCCGTATATGGTTGTTATATCCATTAGATGTGTGTACTTCGTAGCCGTGTTTGTTGGATTGGAGGTGGTGATTTGAACGGGTATTTGGATAAGCTGAAGGGTAATAGG